>CANGGC010000078.1 GCA_947453125.1 Planctomycetaceae bacterium
ACGACGTTGCGGATTTGGGCACCGACAAGGCTGTGCGGGTCGCGCCGCTCGAAAAAAACGGCGATCGACTCCAACTGATCAAAGGCCTCGGCGCGATTGGTAGGCGCTCCCCGCCGCCCCCCGCCGACCTCTCCTTCCCCTTCCTCGGTCGGATTCCCGTCGACAGCGGCGCCAACGTCGCTGTCGACGGGCTCCTCCTTGGTCTGAGGAACGGCCCCCGGGGCAAAGGTGCGGATCGCCGCATCGCACTCCTCGAAGAGATCGCGGATCGGGCCTGCCGGCAGCACGGCGGCGCCGTCAGAAGCACTCGACACGGCATTGGAAAGCAATTCCCATTGCTCGGCCGCATGCCCAAGTTCTAGGAACACCTCCCGGAGATGGGGGACCGGCGTCGAGGCAACGGCCTGTTCGAACTGCGCCGGCGACACCGCGCCGCGCTCGACCGCTAGCTTCACCTTTTCTTCGCTCTCTTCGCGCACGAGGTCGCGACTGCTCCGCCAGTGGCACAGGGCATATTCTTCGTCAGACCGGCTCTTCGTGAACGGAATATGGAGGATGGCGGGAATCAACAGCCCCTCGCTATCGATGCCGACGAGTCGCTGCAGCGGCAGAGTCCGCTCTTCGACAACGGCCTGCTCGTCCGCCGGCCCGTCCTCCGGATCGGGAATTGGAAAGAGATCGCCCCACGTCGATTCCACCATCACCCGGGTCATCGCGAACCCCGCCGCGAGCCCGATGAAACCGTCCGTCCGCGCGAGGGCCTCGATGGTCATCGCCGCGATTTCGAGGTCACGAGAGCGGTTTCTGAGGATGTCGAGCCCACCGTCTCGCACCTCCTCCCAGACGCCACGGGCCGCGGGCCACCCCCCGTCCGAGCTGTCACCGTCGTCGGCGCGACGCTCGATCCGGCGAGCCTCCTCGCGAAGATCGCGGAGGGCCGACCGTGCTGCCCTCCCCTCCTCGGAAAGCTGGAGGTTCTCGCCGCAGGGCAGGTCCCCACTGATCGGATAGCTGAAGTCATTCGGATCGATATCGACGGAGAGTGGCACGGCAGGAACTCCAGGCAAGGCCGCAAAGTCTTCCCACACTCTACAATGCGAAATGCTGCGTCGATGGATGGCTCGGGCGCGATGGTCCCTGCTTCGGTCGGGCTCACCGCGGCCCGGCGGAGGGTTGTGGCGGTCGTGCCGCCGATGCGGCCTGACAGAAAAGCCCGTCCTGGAAGTCCTCGTGGCTCGTCAGGCGAATCCGCCGCGTTCCAGGGCGATCCGCAGGTCCGCCAGGGTCCGGGTCTGCAACCGGCTGGCCCAGGCGACGCTGATCCCCACCCGCTTGGCGGCCTCTGTGAGCGTGCGGCCCTCGAAAAAAGTCCCCCGCACCAGGGCCGCCTCTTTCTCGGGCAGGGCGTCGAGCAGATCGCGCAGGCGCATCACCAACTCCAGATGGAGTGTCGCTTCGCTGGCGTCGGCTTCCCTGCCGAGCAGGTGGAACTCTTGTAAGTCGGTCCGTGCCGGACGCCGTGGGGGAGGCTGATCGGACGCGGCCCCCGCTGACACCGCGCCCAACGCGCCCTTCGACGATGGCCCGCACCCGGACTCTGGCGACGGCGGCGCTTGAGCGGCGCTTGCCGGCTTGCGCTCGTAGCGCCCCGCCTCGTACGCGGCACGATCGAACCACGCCATCTTTCCCAGCCCTTCGAGCATCGCCCCGCGAATGCGATGCCAGGCATAGGTCGTGAACTTCCGGCCCCGTTTGGCATCAAACGCGGCGATCGCCTCGAGCAGGCCTATTTGGCCATAGGCCACGAGATCATCCAGTTCGACAGTGCGCGGACACCGTTGATGGGTTTTCCAGGCAATTGCCCGCACGAGGCCCTGGTACAGCATGAACATTTCGTCCCGCTGGACCGCCGACGGTCCCGCGGTCATCGCGACAATTTCCACCAGATGATCGCCCCGATCGCGGCAACCATCACGGCAACGGCAGCGAACAACCCCCGTGACGTCCGAATTGCCCAGGCTTCGGCCCGCAGACTCTCGTCGGTCCAGTCGAGTTCGCCCTGCAGGTGCACGACCCGGTCGAGCACCTCACGGACAAAGGCCCGACGATTGGCCTGGCGCGAAATCGAAGCCACGTAACAGCCTGCCAGGAGCGGTGCAACGCCCCCGCGGCCACCGCCGGAGTGGTGGGCATCGGGGCAGAACGCCGGCGGGAGTGCCCGGGCCAGCTGCGAGCTGACGTGCAGTCGCAGTCGAAGGAGCATCGCCAGCAGGTGGCGGTTGGTGGGTTGCTGCGCGATCCGCCGAGGGTCGAGCAGCAGTTCCCCAAGAAGATCGTTCAGTGGTCCAGTGGCATTCAACGCCAGGGCACGCAGCGACTCGGGCGTTGGCGTCAGGCCGGGCGGAAACGGTTGCCCACAGGCCGCGGACCGCCTCCCTGCCTCGAGACGGCCGAGCAATTCCTCGATCGCCGGGTCATCCTGGAGGACACCCGCCACCACGGTCACCGGCGCTCTCACTCCGAGCACCCGCGTGACGGTTGCCAGATCCTCCCCCAACGCCTGTCCGAGGCTCGAGGCATCCGCATCGGCGGGGTGGTTCATCTGCAGCGGAAGCAGCACCAAGACGCCATTGATCGCCGCCATGGGGACACGGGCCTGCCGCAGTTGATCGCAGGCGTATTCGAGGCGTTCGAGAGCCTCGCGCCGCTCTTTGCCAGACTGGAGCGCCGCGGTCGTCGGCGCCGGGCGTTGCCCGCCGCCGGTGTTGGCGTCCAACGGCTCTCCCGATGGGTCGCGATCGGCGCCCGCCGCCGGAGCGGCCGGCAACGAGGGCCCTGTCCGCGCTCCGTCGGCTGCCGCTGCTCTGACGGCCGTCGCGGCAACCGAAGTCTGCCCGGCTCCGGACAGACAGACGAAGATGGCTTCCTCCGAGGCGAAGACATGGAGTGGTCCGCCACCGCTCGGCGACTGCTCGACGACGAGTGCCGTCGGCGTCTCTGCGAACAAGGCCCGCTCGGACTCGCCTCCATCAGTTCCGAGGACGAGAAACAGGGGCGATTCGGTGAGGGCAATCTGTTGCCGGGCAAGCTCGACGGTAGCAGCGTCCCACGCGGCTCGGATGTCAGGCCAGCGGCCGTCCTGGTGTTCCAGCCACAGGCGGGCTGCCTGATGGACAAGCAACGGCACAACGAGGAGGAGCGCCAACAACGCGAGAGCTTTGCCCGGGCTCCACCACGACTGGAGGACGGCACGGTCGCCGGTCCACACCACCACACTGACCGCGAGGAGAACGACGACCAGTTGGAACAACGCGACGATCCAGGCGATCCTTGCCGCCACCGACACGTTGCCAAACCAACGGACCGCCGCCACGGCGGCCGTGTATGGCAACAGCAGGATCTTCAGCAGGAGTTGCATGGTGGGGTGCACCGCGGCGGCGGGCTTCGCTGGCTGTGGATGAAGTGATCCGCCACCGGATGCGGCGGTCGACACCCCCGAAAAACCTCGGCTGTTTTTGGGGGTGCCTCAAGTGGAAACAGGTCACTGATGACTTTTTCCACGGGGAGTCAGGGTTGGCAAAGGCCTGAAGCGCACGGGAGCAGCAGGGCGATCAAAGGAGAAACGCCCCCCAAGCGGTGACGATCAGCGCCGCTGCCGCCAAGGCCGACAAAAGAATCGCCCACATCAGTTCCGATCTGCCCGAGAGAGGCGGCGCTCCAGGCACCTCCGGACCAATCGCAGGCACGATGGGCCGATCGACGTTCAGTTTGATGAGTTGTCCGTTGGCCCGCAGCCAGGTGTCGAGCGCGTCGGGACGGTCGCGGAAAATGCCGCGGAATCCCATCAAGACAGCGGCCACGTACACCTGCAACACATCGCGGGACGGCAGGGCGGCTGCCTTTTCGGCCCGCGCATAGAACTCGGTGGCTCTCCGCCGCGATCCGAACAATTCAACCTCGAGCGCATGGTTCTCCCACCACGATTGTCCTGGCCACACGATATCGACGATCATCAATTCGTCGGCCGCCGCAGCCAAGGCGTAGCCGGCCAGTTCCCACTCCGCCGCCAGCGGCCCGCGGCATCTGGCGGCCGTGGCGTCGAACCGCGCCCGAAGCGCGGCCCGTTCGGCATCGACAGGGCCCGCGGTGCCGTTCGCGGCCCGCTCCGCCAGCGCGAGCACGTCCTGCATGAGTGGGACAACCGCGACAACAAAATCTGGAGTCATGTCCCTGCTGCCTGCATGCTCGTCCGGACCGACGCGGATCGCTCCGCGGCGTTTCACCTGGGTATGGCGAAGAGCGCGAACTCGAGCGACCCCTTCTGGCTTTCATAAGCGACGTCGACGCGGCGTCTCCCGGCCAGCTCGTCGGCGTTGAGGATCGACGTATCCCGCAGGCGGATACCCATCGACTGCGTAGCCTGTACCGACCGCCAAGCAGGGTTCTCCGTCCCGATCCGATAATAAAGCCATCCACTCCGCGCGGGCAGGCCCCGTGGCAGGCGTTCGACCGGAAAGAGCTCCAGGCCAGGCACCCCCATACGGAACAACCGATCCACCTCCTCCGTACTGCCCAGCTTCCAGTCGAGGTGGTTGTCGCCCGTCAGCAGGCGGTGGCAAATCTCTTCCGACATGTCTCCCCGGAGGACCCCGACGTAGCACTGCCAGTCGGACTGCAGCCACTTGGGCTCGAGCGCGGCCGAGAGCGTTGCCGTGCCAATCCCCACGAAGTAACGCTGCTCGAAATCGAGCACTGCCACGCGCGAAAGCATGCCCTCGATGATCTCTTTGACTCGCCGAAAAACCCGCGCTAGGTCGTCATGGTCGTAGACGGGAAGTTCTTCGAGCCGGCGATCGGCCTCGAAAACCGCCAATTGCCCGGCCACGCGGCAGAGCTCCGTGTACGCGGTCCGCGGGTGGACGCCGCGCGCGAAGGCGATCACCCGCAACACGCCACGGGCTTCGAGGAGTTTGGAAAGCATGAACAGCCGATCCAAATCGCCCGGCTCCGAACTGGAGAACCCGACCTGCCGACTGACGACCTGCTCCGTGAGCACCTCCACCTTGCGGCCAATCAGATCGTAGATGCCCCGCACGACGTCACGGCCCAACGGCGGCCACGCATCGACCGACAGCATCGGCGGAAAATAATCGGGGTCGATCTCGGGAGCGCCCTCGCGGTTTGCCGCCTGGCGGATCTGGGCGATCGGCAGGACTTCAAAACCGGAAAGATCCTCGGTCGAAAGCTTGAGCCGGAGGTTGAGCCGGAGGAAATCGACCTCCTGATCGTTGCCCCCCGAGGCCTCGTCCTGAAGCGACTGCTGGACGGCCTTGAAGCGGCTGCGACTGTCCGGTCCGGGCGGTGAGACGTTTGCGCCTCCCGGGTCAAACCGCGGTACGGCCAGATACACCCGGACCGTTTCGCTGGACTGGAGTGACTCGCCGAGCGCGGCCGACAATTTCGCCATTTCCGTCAATGACGTGTTCAGATTGACACGCTCCGGTTCCTCGCCCGGCTCGAGCCAGACCAGCCCGCCGTCCCGAAGGCGGGCCTGGCACGCCCGGAGTTCGAGTTGACGGTTGGCCAGCGCCACCGGGTCGATTTCCAGCCGCACGATCCCGTAGCAGAAAGGCTCCGCGGCGATGGTGGAGAAGGCCAGCCGCTCCGCCGCATGCCTATCGGCAGCCTGAAAATGGTGAGGCCGGAGGAACATTCCCTCCGACCAGTTCACGGGAAGATAACGCATGACTGCATTCCGAAGAGCGACCACCAGGGGCACTGACGAACTGAGACTCCACCCCCGGGCCGTCCAATGGCCGCGCCGCGGGGGGGCGGCAACGGAGAACGCCAGGAAACCAGTATCGTAGCCTGGGACGGGCAGTCTATACACTCCGGGTCCCTTCTCCCATGAACGAGCCACCTCGCACCCAAACCGGGCCCGCATTACCGGATGCCGATGCCCTTCGGGAGCGTCAGGACCGGTGGCGAGCCGGCCCCTCGTCGTCCCCCCGCCCCGCAACGCGGAAGGTCGCGGCCGGCGCCGGACTGGCGCTTGCTGCTCTGGCAGCCCTCGTGCTTTCAACGGTCCTGATCGTGGCTCCCCTGTTCTCCTGGCAGACGGCTGGCGTCGCTCTCGTTGTGGACGGTTCGTCGCTCGACGTGCTGCCGGCTGTGCCGTTCGCACACCAGGACATGTCGGCACTCGCCGCGTCGCTATCCGGTCGCCTGGCACCATCGCTCTCCTCGGAGCTCCTGCCACTGAAGGACTTCGATACCGTGGAGGCGATCCGCGACCGGCTCCACGGTTTCTGTGTCAAGATGCCTCTCCGCGGCAAAGATTCGATGATCGCGTATGTCCGCGGACAGTGTCTGGTGCCTCCGCCGCTGCTCGACGCCGATGGCAACGAACGACCCGATCCGCTCGGCGGTCACGCATGTCTTGTCGCAACAGACGCGACGCTCCGCGGCGAGGGGCTCCGCGAACTGGTGCCTATCCGTGATGTTGTCGAATCGATTGGCTCCGCAGCGAGCCTGACAACGCTGGTCGCCATCGATCTGGGAAACCTCCGCTGGGATCCGAGGATCGGCGTCTTGTGCGGCCTTGTGCCGCGGCAACTGGACCGCGATCTCGAGGGATCACCGCTCCGTGCCAACGGCCAAAACTGGGTGATCGCATCGCACGACACACTCCAGTATTCCGGTGCAAACGCCACAGAGAAACGGACGTTCTTCGCGGCCGCCCTTGAGCAGGGACTCGCGGGAGCCGCCGACCAGGCCCCCTGGGGCGACGGAGACCGCGTGGTCGAACTCCACGAACTGGCACCGTTTGTCGTCGCTTGGACCTCGGAATGGTCGCGGCGTTCTTCCGGCGGACGCGCCCCGCAGCGGCCCGTGGTCTGGAAACTCGGGACCGGACGGGTCGATCTTCGCGACATTCCCCGAAACATCCGGCTGGTGCGGGTTTCCCCGAACGCTGGCGGCGCTCTGGCCACGCTCCGCGGTCTTTTGCCGGGCGGTGCGCCGAAGAAGCCGCTGATCCCCGCCGCCCCGCCACAGGCTCCACCGTCCTCGGCGCCCGCCTCGGCGTCGGCCCCGACCTCGACGACCGCTCCAGCCGACGCCGTGAATGGAGACGCATTAACCGCGGCTTCGAAGGCTGCGTCCGCCCCTTCACCGGCCCCTGCCGCACCGGCAGCCACACCGGCAGCACAGCCAGCGGCCATCGACGCCCCCGCCCCTTCACCCACGCTCCCCGCCCCGCCGGCTCCGCAGCCGGACGCGGGCATTCCGCAGGCTGAATTGCCGGTGGCGGGAACGTCTGGGGAGGCGACTCCGGTGGCCCAGACGCCAGCGCCTTCCCCTCCGGCCCCATCCCAGTCAGCGGCGCCCATCCAACGCCCCAGCGATGATCCCTGGGAACTGCTGAACTCCCTGACGAGCCGCACCGGGCCGCCCCCCACCTTGGCTCCGCGGCCATCCGTGATCGACTACGCCCCGCACCTCTGGCGTCAGGTGGCGTCCTCCGTCGCTGCTGCGACCACGGATGCCAGTCTTGAAGGCCCCGTGGCAGATCGTGCCCGGGCGGCCTTGCAGAGATTCAACGCGGCGATCTTGAGCATCGATGACGCAACGCCGAAAGGCCTTGCCATCCTGGCTGGTTCGCCGCCGGCCGAGACGCTGGCCGCCGCCCGCCGCGCTGCCAACGCTGCCGGCCTTCCTCAGGCATGGTCGAGCGCCCCCAAGCCTCTCCAGGCCGCCATCGCTGCCCGCAACGACGCCGTCGAACTCGGCTGGTCGATGCTCGACGTGATCGGTCGATTGTCCGGCGGTGCCGGCCCCCTGTTCATCGACCCCGCGCTGATCGACGGGTTCACCGCCCGCATCGCACGATTGAGTGATGCGATCGCCAACGCGGCCACGATCTCTCAAGCCGAAAGTGATTCGACCCGCCTCGATCCGCTCACCACAGCCACCCAGAACATGATCTCGCAGACGCTGCTGATGCGATCCCTCCAGGATCTATTGCTCGCCAGCCTGACTGCCGAAGCCGGTTCCACGGCACGGATTCCGCTCAATGACCGGATGATTCTCCTTCGATCCCGACTGCCCGATGCCAGCCAACGCGCCATGCTTCTGCCGATCGTCCCCGCCAACGCAGTTGGAAACAGGGGAGCGAACGACGGCGCCGAGGGTGGAGTCGATACCGGCATGGCGATGCAGG
>CANGGC010000079.1 GCA_947453125.1 Planctomycetaceae bacterium
CACGATTGAGCCCTCAGGCCCGCACAGCGAAGAGGATCGGTATTCCGGGACGATCCGCCGGAGACATTCGCGGATCACATCCGGGGGCTCGCCCGGAAGAGTCTTGAGTTGGTCGAAGAGACGCTCGACGTCCTCCAAGACCGCCGTTCGTCCGGCGACACAGCATACCTTGGGATGCGATGTCTGCACCCTAGCCTCCTCCGCGGAGAAGAGCTCCTCGGCGAGCTTCTCCCCCGGTTGAAGGCCGGTGTACTCGATCCCGATCTCCTCTTCGTCGGAGCCGGAGAGGGAGATCATGTCGCGGGCGAGGTCGACGATCTTCACCGCAGCCCCCATGTCGAGGAGGAAGATCTCCCCCCCCTTTCCGATCGCGGCGGCCTGGATCACGAGTTGCGAGGCCTCGGGGATCGTCATGAAGAACCGTTCGACGTCGGGGTGAGTGACGGTGACAGGCCCACCCCGGAGAATCTGCTCCCGGAACTTCGGCACAACGCTGCCGTTGCTCCCGAGGACATTCCCGAAACGGACGACCACGAACTTCGTTCGCGCCGTGGCCGCGAACGCCTGGACAAACCGCTCGGCGATGAGCTTCGAACACCCCATGACGCTCGACGGATTCACCGCTTTGTCCGTGGAGATGGCGACGAAACGCCCGACGGCGTGCTCCTCGGCGAGTTGGGCGAGGAGGCGGGTACCGAAACAGTTGTTGGTGATCGCCTCGGCCGGGTTGTGCTCGAGCATCGACACGTGCTTGTGTGCCGCCGCGTGGAACACCAGATCGGGCCGGTGCGTTTCGAACATGCCCCGCATCCTTGACTCATCGAGGATGTCGGCGAGGACAAACTCCATCGGCACGCCCGCACCGCGGGACTGCAAGTCGTTGCCGACGTCGAACAGGGCGTTCTCAGCACGCTCGACGACGACGAGCCGCCGAGGGCGGTAGCGGAGGATCTGTCGACAGATCTCCGACCCGATCGAACCGCCCCCCCCCGTGACGAGCACGACCCGGTCGCGGACCATCCCCTCGATCGCCGAGTCGTCGAGGACGACCGGCTCCCGGCGGAGGAGATCGCGGATCTCGACCGCTCGGAGCACGCTCGGGGAGGCGACGGCCCCCCCCGCAGCGAGCAATTCGCTCATCGAGGGAATCACCTTCACGCTCGCACCAAACTCCGCAGCATCGCTCAGGAGGCGACGGAACACCGGTCTGGAGATCTCCCCGGCGGTGACGAGAATCTCGTCGACCGGACGCTGGCGGAGCACTGTGAGCGCGTCGCCGACTCCGCCGAGCACACGGATCCCGGCGATCCGCGATCCGCGGAGGAGGGCGTTGTCGTCGAGAAACCCGACGACGATGTACGACGGCGATTGATTCGCGACGAGGTTCCTTGCAAGGAGCTCGCCGGTCTCGGTGGCGCCGACGATCAGCGCCGAACGCACGTCACCGGTGGTGATCCATGGGCGGAACACCTCCCGGATCGTCCTCGGCAAGGCGCGGAGACCACCGATGAGGAGCATGGTCGCCGCCCAATCGATCGCCAGCACGCTCCGCGAGAGCCGCTGCCGCAGCCCCGGGAGATCGCCGATGCTGTCGCGGAAAACATCGATCGCCACCAACGCCAGAGTGGCCAGGGTGGTGGTGAAGGCAAGCCGACCGAGATCGGCGAACGACAGCCTGCCGAACAGCCAGCGGAACTGCCCGTGGAGGAGGAACACGATCGTCTTCACGACCACCACCCACACGACCGTTCCCCGGAACATCCCCAGCATCCGGGCATCAGGCTGGAAATCCCAACGGGTGCAGAAGGAGACGAACCAGGCGACGAGGAAAAGCACCGCGTGGGTGGCCACCATCGACGCCATCCTGCCGCCGAACCACGACGCCCGCGACCACAGCCACATCCCCCTGGTACGGTGCGGATCAGAGGTGACGGGGGTGGAGTCTGGCGACATGGGAAGCCGGGGAGCTTGAGGCGATGGGGCAGAGAGTGCTCAACCGCGACCATCAGAAGGTAGGGGGAGATCCGCGGACAGACAACGAATGGGGGGATTGCGGGGGAGCCAGCAGCGATCGAGCGGGCTCCAGCGGGCGATGCGGTCCGGCGCGGGCCCTGCCGCCGCCGGCAAAACCGGCAGAATCGGCAAAGTCTGCCAGCCTTGGCGGCCGATGATTCCGAGGACGCCGATTTTACCGGCCGGCAAGGAGTCAGGCATGCCCCGAGACTGCAATCCCATCAACCACGTAGCCACGGGATGCCCACAGCGGCCCCGCTCGGCCCACTCCGTGGCGCTGCGTCTCCTCGTGGCAACGCTGCTGGTCGTCACCGGCGTCGGCTGCAACATCTATGGTCGGCCGCAGCGGACTGCCTCCCATGAAGCCACGCTCAAGGCCAACTGCGAGGGTGATCCGGCCAAGATGCCCGCCAAGGAACTGGCGAAGGTGTCGCTGCCGCCGTATGTCATCGAACCGCCGGACATCCTCCTCATCGATGCGTTGCGGATCGTGCCGAAACCGCCGTTCCGCATCCAGTCGTTCGATTCGCTCCAGGTGATCGTCGAGGGGACGCTCCTCGAGCAACCGATCAACGGCCTCTACACCGTCGAGCCGGGCGGCCTCCTCGATCTCGGGCCCTCGTACGGCAAAGTCGCGGTCGGCGGCAAGTCGCTCGACGAGGCCCAGGACGCCGTCTTCCGCCATCTCAAGCGGGTGCTCCGCGAACCGCAGGTATCGCTCACGCTCGCCCAGGCTGCGGGCCAGCAGCAGGTGTCGGGGGAGCATCTCGTCGGCCCGGATGGCACGGTCAACCTCGGGACGTACGGTAGCGTGTACGTCACCGGCATGACGCTCGACGAGGCGAAGGAGGCGATCGAGACGCAACTCGACAAGTTCCTCGACGCGCCGCTCGTGAGCGTCGACGTCTTCAGCTACAATTCAAAGGTCTACTACGTGATCACCGAGGGCGCAGGCCAGGGAGACAACGTCGCCCGGTTCGCGGTCACGGGAAACGAGACGGTTCTCGACGCCATCGCCCAGATCAACGGCCTCTCGAAACTCTCGAGCAAGGAGATCTGGATCGCCCGGCCAGCGCCGTCAGGGATCGGCTGCGACCAGGTCCTCCCGGTCGACATCGACGCGATCATGAGGGGGGGCGCCACGGCGACCAACTACCAACTCCTCCCCGGCGACCGCGTGTTCATCGCCCAGGATCCGTGGATCGCCTTCAACAACGTCATCGAGAAGGTCACGGCGCCATTCGAGCAGATCATGGGGTCGACGCTTCTCGGTGCCCAGACGGTCTACACGTTCCAGCGTGGTGCCAACTTCGGTATCGGTGGTATCTGCTGGGTTGCCCGCGAGGTCTATGGCGAGGAAAACCCCAACTGGCTCCTCTTCCGGGCCTGGTTGCTGACCGAAGCCCCCATCTGGCTGCGTGACGCCTACGCCACCCACGGCGAGGCCTTCGCCGCCTGGATCCACGACAAGCCGCTGGCGAAACTGGCCGTGCGGACGGTCATGGACACGATCCTCGCCTTCCGCGGAGCCGAACTTGCGGAACGCTGGGGGATCGACACCGAAGTGGCTGTCCCGAACGCCACGCCCCTCCGCTGAAACGGCCCCGTTCCACCGAGCCTAACTCCCGAGATCGTGCAATCGTGTTCCCCAGACGTAGAATAAAGATTGCTCGTATCCCCACCTGCCCTGAGGTTGCCTCCATGCTCCACCGCAAGACGTTGTCGATGGCCTGGCGGATCGCGTTGCCCGTCACAACGCTGCTTCTGGTCGGCACCTTCGCGTCGACCGCCGCGGCCCAACAGGGACGGACGCCGTTTTCGGATTATCAGGGGCGCAGGGGCTTGAGCCCCTACACCGCCCTGGGCTTCCAGGGAGACAACCCCAACACCGGCGGCGCCTTGGGTGCTCTCCAGAACATCATCCGCCCCCAGCAACTCCAGGCCGCGCAGGTCCGCCAGCAGCAAACCTTCGGAAGGCAACTCAACGGCGTGCAGGGGCAGGTGCGGACGATGCAACGCGGCGGCGGTCAGATGTACAACACGATCCGGTCCACTGGTCATAGTGCCACCTTCCAAAACACATCCCACTTCTACCCCAATCGTTGACACGCTTCCCCGCCCAACGGTTGGTCGTGCTCGGCATGCTCGGAATGTCGGCAGGGCTGCCACTGTTCGACATCACCGGCCAACAGGCCGCCCGGGCAGCTCCTCCGTCCTCGGAGGATGAAGATGGGACAGCCTCACGGTCGGAGCGACCGCGGATGCAGTCGCTCGCGCCATCGAGTCGCGGGGGAGCAGTCCCGTCGCAACGGGCGCTGGTCGACGCCCGGGCGACATTTCGGCAGCGCTACGGCAATCCGGCGGCCCGCGCCCGGACATCCACAGCCACCTTGCTCGTGGCCGAGGCTCTCTTGGCCGAGGCCACCGACGAATCTGACCCGGCGGTGAAGTGGGTGATCCTCGATGAGGCCCGGAAGCTTGCGATCTCGGCCGGCAGCCCCCTGATCATCGGGAGGGCGGTGCGGATCGCCTCTTCCGAGTTCGACTTCGACGCTCTCAATGTCGAATATCGTTCGCTTCTCGAGATCCCACTCCGAGCCCTCGAGCCGGGGCGGGCCTCCGAACTCGCCGCGGCGGCGGAAGGGATCGCGACCCGCGCCGAGATCGACCGAAGTTTCGACCAAGCCCTCCTCGCCCAGGGGCTCTCCATCCGGGCGTGGCAGCGGGCCGGCAACATCGACGGCGCCCGCACGGCCAACAAACGCCTCGAGGCCCTGGAACGGACAGCGAGGACAGCGAGGACAGCGAGGACAGCCAAAGCGGCCCCAGCCCGCGTCCCCTGATCCACCGGGCACCGCAGGCTGTCAGTCGTCGTCGAATGGGCGCCGGGCACCGGGCTTCGACCCAGCGGCCGGCTTTGGCGGCGCGCCAGTTCCCTGCGAATCGGGCTCCCCGTCCCGGTTGGCCGCTGGGGCCGGTCCTGCGTTCCCTTCCTCCGTCGACTGCCGTTCCCGCCACGGCTTGCCAGCCTCGTAGCTTTCCAGTTCTTTCCTCAGTTGGATGTGAACTTCGGAGGCCTCGTCGCTCCCCTCGACAGCCTGCCGGCTGTATTTGCGGGCCTCATCGAAGTCCCCCGCCTCGGCGTGGGCAGCGGCGAGCGTGCTGACGATGTGCGGCTGCTTCCATTCGGTCAGTTCGCAGGCCTTCTCGGCAATTCCGATGGCGCGTTTGCCATCGCGGACGGCATCGTCAGGACTCGTGGCGAGCACCCAGGCGAGATTGTTGAGAACCGTGTCGTTGTCCGGCTGCAGTTCCATCGCCTTCTCGAGATCGGCGATCGCCGCGGGGTGATCGCCCACGGCGATGGCCGCATCCCCCCGTCCCCGGCGGGAGAGGAATTGCTCCGGGTCGATCTCCAAGGCCCGGCTGAAGCGGCGGATCGCCTCTCGCGGCTCCTTGGCGGCGAGATAGAGGAACCCCAGTTGCCCGACGACAACAGCGTCATCGGGATTCTGACGGACGAGCCGGCGGAAGTCGGCAATAGCAGATGGGTAGTCTCCCTTGTCCGCCGCGAGCAGGCCACGGAGTTCGAGGGCCGACGGATGATCGGGGTTGCGCTCGAGCACCCATTCGATGTCCGCGACGGCATCTTCGATGTCGCCTGCCTGCTGGCGCAACCTGGCCCGCAGCACGCGTGGCTCGGCGGCATCGGGCACCGCGGTGATCGCTCGGTCGAGGTCGGCCATCGCCCGTTCGACGTTCCCCTGCGACGCGAACACTCGCCCGCGCTGGAAGAGGATGTCGGCAGAATCAGGGGCGACTTCGAGGGCGTCGTCGAAGTTCTTCAGGGCGTCGTCGGTCCGCTTCGCCATGAGCAACGACAGCCCGCGCATCTCGCGGGTCCGGACGTCATCGGGATCCTCCTCGACCGCAACGTCGAAGTCTGCCAGGGCCGCATCCTGATCCCCTTCCATCATGAGAAACAGTCCGCGGGTGCGGCGGACATCGACATCCCTGGGGGCGAGATCCACGGCCTTGTCGTATTCGGCCCGGCGCGCCTGGGGATCCTCCTCGGAGAGATTGCCGAGCACGACATGCGCCTGGGCCGTCTGCGAGGGATCGTCGCCGCCAAGTTCGACCGCCTTGCGGGCGGCGGCCAGGGCCCGCTGCCGATCGCCACCCGGCAGGGCCTCGAGGCGGGCGAGCATCACCTGCGCGGCGGCGAGCGTGTCGTCCCGCTGCAATACCTCCCCGAGATCACGCAGCGCGTAGGCCCGCATCCGCTCCCACTGCTGCTGCGCCCCCGGCGCCCCGCCGAATAGCGCCTCGGTGAGCATCGATGCCCGGTCGACGAGCGTCCCGGTGTAGAGGTCGTTGGCGAAGCCCCGCGATGACTCGTCGAGGCCCTTGCGGAGCGCGGAGCGGACGAGCCCGAGCACCTTCTCGAAATCATCGAGCGAGCGGGCGGCCAGCTTGGCGTCGACGGCCGCGTCGAGATCCTCCTGTCCCGGCGTCTCGGCCGGGGTGCTCTCCACGGCCGCTTCCTGGGCCTGTAGCGGGAGGGATGCGGCGGGGGACAGGGTGATCGACGCCCCGGCCAGAAGACTCATCCCCCGAAGGAGGAGATCCGAGTGCCGCGGTGAGGCGTGCAGGCGCTGGCGGGAACGCAGGGACAGGTTCATCGAGACGCATCCTCGAGGGGCCAACGGGGGCCGGACAAATCGGCATCCCCAGCCAACCAGTATGCGACGGGCGCGGTCCCCGAGGCCAGACGGATCGTGGGAGGGGGGAAACCGCCCGGCGACCCGCCCCTCCGGGGCGATTCACAGCGGGGCCGGAAGGTCGCGGCGACAGAAGATCACGCCACCGATGACGTAGGCGATGCAGCCGAGGCCGAGGAGAATCCCGTTATAGGCCAGGAGATTCCCCCAACTCACCCCCGCATCCCCGACGAGACGCTGCGGCTCGTAGGCGTTAAGGAACGAGAGGTAGCCCACCCAGCCAAACGTGCCGCTCATCCGGCCGACGAGTTTCGCCAGCAGCGAGAAGACGTAGAAGCCGCACATCGAGCCGATCGTCCGCCACCGGTAGGTGTCGGCCGCCGACAGGCAGGCCGAGATTCCGGCTAGGCACACCATCAGGCCGAAGACGTTGGCCACGGGAAGCAGAAACCGCTGCGGCTCGACCTTTCCGGCCCACGGCCCGAAGGCCACCGCGCCACACACCGACAGCGCCAGCACGCCACAGAGGGTGGCCGACGCTGCGGTCGTGGCCAGTGCCTGCGTCACCCACACCGCTTGGCGCCGCACCGGCTGCGCGAGGAGCATCTCCATCGTGCCCCGTTCGAGTTGCCCTGAGACGGCGTCGCTCCCGCGGGTGATGCCCCAAACCGTTGCCGCCAGCACCACAACCGGATCGACGAAAGCCAGCGCCACCCGGCCGGCGTGGGTCGCCACGTCGGAGAAGGGAACACCAGAAAGCCGCTGCCAGTCTTTGGGGATCGCCTGGAGGAGGACGTCCTGGAACGCGTTCATCTGGATCTGCGACGACAGCCAGAGAAACAACCAGGGGAACACGCCCCACAGCGCCACCAGCGCCAAGACCAAGCCGCGTTGGTCACCCCAGGTCTTGTTCCAGATGGCGGTATTCCACACGCGGTCACCCATGACGATGGAAACGGTCGTAAACCCCGTCGAGCCCCACGGGATCGACACGAACCTCCCCGAGGGGGAGCGTCGAGAGCCAACCGAGCAGCGGCCGCAACGAATCAGCCGTCTCGAGGATGACGTTGCCGTCACGGTCGCAGCTCACGGTGACATGCTCGCGGAGTTCCGCCGGCACCTCTCCCATCGCTCCCTCGAGCCGGGCGGTGATCCGATGATGGCGGCGGAGATGCGCGATCGACTGCTCGTGGACAACCCGCCCCGCGCGGAGGATCGCCACGCGGTCGCAGGTCGCCTCGACCTCGGAGAGAACATGTGACGAAAACATCACCGTCCGTCCGGCAGCCCGAGCCTCGCGGACGAGATCGAGCACGACCGCCCGGGCGGTCGGATCGAGGTTCGCCGTCGGTTCGTCGAGGATCACGAGGGTCGCCTCGGTGGCCATCACGACGGCGAGGGCGAGTTTCTGGCGCATTCCTGTGCTCATCCGCGCCACCTGCCGGGAGCAGTCGAGATCGAG
>CANGGC010000080.1 GCA_947453125.1 Planctomycetaceae bacterium
GGGCCCGCTGGACCGAATACTTCGGCGAGGTCGAGAAGCGTCGCCAAGCCCTCGGCATGGGTGGCGGCGGCGGGCCGTTCGGACCACGTTGAGGAGGATCACTCCCGGCGACCACGACGAAGGATCCCCCACATGCAACACTGGCTGCTCAAGAGCGAACCGGACTGCTTCTCGATCGACGCTCTCCGCAAGGCGAAGAAACAGACGACCTGCTGGGACGGCGTGCGGAACTACCAGGCCCGCAACTTCCTCCGCGCGATGAAAGTCGGTGATCGCGCCTTCTTCTACCACTCCAGCTGCGATCCCCCGGCGGTCGTCGGGGTCGTCGAGATCGTCCGCGAGGCCTATCCCGACTCGAGCGCCTGGAATCCCGACGACGACCACTACGATCCCAAGGCCTCGCCTGAAAATCCGGTTTGGTCGATGGTCGACGTGAAGCTCGTCGAGGTCTTTCCGCGGCCGGTCCCGCTCGACGAGCTCCGGAGCGTGAAGGCCCTGGCCGGCCTGGAACTCCTCCGCCGCGGCAGTCGGCTCTCGGTCCATCCGGTGACGGCGGCCGAGTTTCGCACGATCCAGCAGCTCGGCTGCGGGTGATGTCGGTGGACGGCCCATCCCCACGCCGGCCGGCATGGCCATAATGTCGGCATGACCTGCCGCCCGCCATTCACCACCCCTCCGCGCCCCACTGCCGCCGCCGCGCTGCCGGAGCCCCTGGCCTGGATCGAAGCGGGCCTCGAGGCCCTCCGTCGCGACGGCCTCGAACGACCCCGGCGCGTCCGCGTGGGGCGGCAGGGAAGGGTGGTCGAGCTCGACGGCCGGGCGCTCCTCAACTTCGGATCCAACGACTACCTCGGGCTGGCCGGCGATGTCCGGCTGACGAAGGCCGCCTCCCGGGCTGCCTGCGGGGAGGGATTCGGTTCCGGGGCGAGCCCGCTGGTGAGCGGCCACTCCTCCACCCACGCGGCCCTCGAAGCGGCGCTCTCGGATCTCCTCGGCACCGGCGACGCGCTCCTCTTTCCGTCGGGATTCGCCGCCAACGCTGGCACGATCGCGGCGCTCGTCGGCCCCGGCGATGTCGTGTTCAGCGACGACCGCAACCACGCGAGCATCATCGACGGCTGTCGGCTGTCGCGCGCGGCGGTGGCCGTCTTCCCCCACCGCGATGTCGCCGCCCTCGACCGGCTCCTGGCAGCCACGCCGGCGCGGCGCCGGCTGATCGTCACCGACAGCCTGTTCTCGATGGACGGCACGATCGCCCCGCTTTCCGATCTCGCCGCGGTCGCCCGACGCCACGGCGCCATTCTCATGGTCGACGAGGCCCATGCCACCGGCGTGTTCGGGGCGCGTGGCAGCGGCCTGGTCGAGGCCAGCGACACCGCCGACGGTGTTCACGTCCGCGTCGGCACGCTCTCGAAGGCGCTGGGGTCGGCCGGTGGGTTCGTCGCCGGCCACCCACGCCTCGTCGACTGGCTGCGCCACTCCGCCCGGGCCTGGGTCTTCTCCACCGCCCATCCCCCCGCCGTGGCCGGCGCGGCGCTGCGCGCGGTGGCGCTCCTCGCCGACGAGCCCCATCGCCGCACCACGCTCCTCGGGAAGGCGACGGCGTTCCGCGATCGACTCCGGGCCGCCGGGCTTGATCTCGGCGATGCTGCGGCTCAGATCGTGCCGGTGATCGTGGGGAGCGCCGACGGGGCCGTCGCCCTGGCGGCGCGGCTCGCCGACGACGGCCTGTTCGTGCCGGCCATCCGCCCGCCGAGCGTCCCGGCCGGTGGCAGCCTCGTCCGCGCGAGCCTCGCCTGCCATCACACCGACGACGACCTCGACCGCCTCGCTCGCGCCCTCTCGGAGAGCCGGGGATGAGTGGCCCGCCGGGCGTCGACGACGGGTGGTGTGTCATCGGTGCTGGGCCGTCCGGTCTCACGGCCCTCAAGAATCTCCTGGCGCTGGGGATCCGCGCCGTCTGCCTCGAACGGGAGGACGACATCGGTGGCAACTGGTACTTCGGCTCGGGCGCTTCGGCGGTGTTCGCGTCGACGCGGCTGATCAGTTCGAAATCGCTCACCGCCTTCACCGACTTCCCCATGCCACGGCAATGGCCGTCCTACCCTGACCACCGCCGCTGCCTCGGCTACCTCCGCGCCTACGCCGATCACTTCTCGCTCCGGCCACACATCCGCACGGGCTCTCCAGTTGACGGGGTCACGCCCCGCCCCGGCGGCGGCTGGACGGTCTCCACCGGCGGCGGGGCGCTCGAGTGCCGTGGCCTCGTGATCGCCAATGGCCACAACCACACACCGCGTTGGCCCGACATCCCCGGGAGGTTCGAGGGGCCGTTCCTCCATGCCTGCCACTACAACTCGCCGGTCGATCCGGTGGCGATCGCGGGAAAACGCGTTCTCGTCATCGGCGGGGGAAACTCCGGCTGTGACATCGCCGTGGAGTGCTCGCGGCACGCCGCCCGCGCCGTCCACTCGACGCGCCGTGGCTACCATGTCGTGCCGCGATTCATCATGGGCCGTCCCTCCGACCTCCGCGGCGAGCGGCTCCTGGCGATGGGAGCGCCGACATGGCTGCGTCGCTTCGTGAGCCTCCGCGCCATCGACCGGGCGATCGGTCTCTCCTGGAAACACGGGCTCCCCCGGCCCGATCACCGCCTCTGGGACAGCCACCCGGTGATCAACTCCGAGATTCTCGGCCAGATCGACTCAGGCGCCATCGTGCCGCGCGGTGACGTGCGCTGTTTGAAAGGTGACGTGGCGACGTTTGCCGATGGCTCCCAGGAATCGTTCGATGTCGTGATCTGTGCCACAGGCTACGTCCTCTCCCTGCCGTTCCTCGACGCCACCCACCTCCATCCGGTCGATGGCGCCCCGCGCCTGTTCCTTCACACGCTCCATCCCACACGTGACGACATCGCCGTCTGTGGCCTGATCCAGCCCGACAGCGGTCAATGGGGCCTCACCGATCTCCAGGGGCAGCTCATCGCCCGCATGGCCCTGGCCACGGAGCGCTCACCCCGCGCCGCAGCATTCCTCCATCGCAAGCGTAGCCAACCGGGCGACGGCATTCCCCGCCCCGCCGGCATCGACTACGTCGATAGCCCACGACACCGCTTCGAAGTCGAGCACCACGCCTACCGTCACCGCCTCGAGACCCTCATCGCCGCCACCGACCGGAGGCTCCGCCGCGACGGCGCTCTGCGGTCGGGGTTTTGATCGGCCTCTTGCCGAAGCGATCGCCGTGGAGGGCGACGTTTGGCCGTCGGCGAGCCGCGTCACGGTCGGGTTTCAGCCCGCCGGGAACGAGAGTGGGGCTTCGGGGGGCGACGACGGGGGGAGCGGCGGCAGCACCGGCACGGCCGTTGCCGGCGGCACGGGGCGAGCCGGGAGCGCGGGGGCCGCGGGAGGGGGATTGCCGAAGAGTTCCTCGAGCCCCTCGAGCCCCCGTTCGAAACCGTCCTTGATGATCCCCTCGGCGGTGTTGTCGACGATCCTGGCGATGAGTCCGTCGATGGCGCCGGCATCGAATTGAGGCCGATCGGAAGTTCCCTTGAGCGGGATCACCAGCGGCGTCCGCAGCAGCTTCGCAAGCCGCGGAGCGCCCGCGACGAGGTCGCCACGGAAGCCGACCTCGACCACCATCGCGAGTGTCCCGTCGGCCCCCACGCTCCCGGCGGAGCGGAGTACGAGCTGCCCCATGTCCATCACGAGGCCGTCGTGCCAGGCACGCCCCGCGGCGAGCCGGACGCGAACCGGCTCGGGGCGGACACGGAGGATGACGGCCTTGTCGCCGAACGCGAAGCGCGGATCGATGACCGCCTGAAGCTTCGCGACGAGATTCGCCAGCGGTGCCATCAGCGGCCCCGGGGTGACCTCGAGATTCTCAAACACCATCTCCCCGGCGGCATCCCCGCCCCAGGGATCGGAGAGCGGGAGCCGGGCCCCGGCCACGTCGACACTCACCATCCCCTGCGTCCGCATCGAGCGGCCGACGATCGGGAACATCCAGTTCATCCACCGGTCGGCGAGCGGCCCGGCGAGCACCATCCGCTCGACGAGCCTCCCCTTCGGCACGACGAGCTCCCCGGGCCCAGGAAGGAGTTGCACCCACGGCGCGCCACGCAGCCGACCGCCACCGAAGCCGACATCGAACGGCCCGAGGGCCAACTGCCCCTCGAAGAGGCGCAGGGGCGTCTCCCCCGCCTCGAGCGCCATCCCCTCGAGCGCGCCTGTGGCCCAGGTTGTCGAGGTGTCGATCGAGAGGCTCCGCAGCCATGCGGCCGACTCGTTCCGCGCCGCGGGCTGGAGCGACACCGGCAGCGCCGCCCGGACGGGCCTCTCGGGATCGGCCTCGCGCACCCCGCCGCGGACATTCGACAGCCAGTTCTCCGGGAGTGGCACTTCCGTCGTTGCCGGCTCGTCGCTTGCCGCGACCACCGTGGCTCCCCGTCCGCCCGGCGCGACGCCATCGAGAACGAGACGAACAAGCGGCTCCACCGGCGCCCGCAGAGCGAACGGCCGGGCCGCGCCACCGGCAAGATCGAGGCGGCCTCCCGTCCAGGGGAGGAGGAGCCGCGAGAGCATGCCCCAGTCGTAATTGAGGGTACCGCCGACGTCGAGGAGCGGGCGTGACGAGCAATCGTGCACCGTTCCCACGGCTGCCGCCGCCACCGTCGACGACTCGAGCACGAGGCGGTTGATGGCCACCGCATCCCCGACCGGGGCGCGGGTGAGCTCGACGAGGAGTCGGGCCCGTGGTTCCGCCCACACCTCGCGCGCCGCCGCTCCCAGGGAATCGATCGGCGCCGTCGACCGCGGGTCTGCGGTGGTGGAGAGGGTGAGTTGGTTGCCGGTGGCATCGACGAGGAGATTGAGCCCTGCCGGTGTCTCCTGGAGATCGATCGTCCCCCACACCCGCCCCGCCGCCGGCCAGCGCTCGACGGTCATCGGGTCGACAAACCACGACGCCGTCCTCCCGATATCGCACTGCCACTGGACGCGGCCGCGGCAGCGGCCCGGATCATCCCAGGGCCGCCGGGCCCCGCTTGCTGCCAGCCGGTCGGATGGCGGAGGGAGGATCGTCAGTCCACCGGTGCGGAGCGAGAGGCTCGCCGTCAGCACCTCGGCGGAGGAGATCTCGACCCTGCCGCTCGTCGCATCGATCGTGCCGGCAGCCGTGGCGACCAATCTCGGCTCGACGATCCGCCCACGGTCGATTTCGAGTTCCACGACCTCCGCTCCGGCGCGCGTCACCTGCCACAACTCGCCGTGGGCCGCAAGCGACGCCGAGGCCTCGACCGTGCCACCGAGACGCGTCGCCGGAAGGGCCGCATCCCCGAGGAGCGCCACGAGTCGCGCCTGCCATCGGGCCAGATCCCCCTGCAGCGACCAATCGACCGAGATCCCCGTCGAGGTCGGCGCCGGCCGCAGCCACGTCCCGCCGCGCCGCGCCAGGCCGATCATTGACGGCAGGAGCGCGGAATCGACCAGCGCTCCGCCGGCCACGGTCACCTCGAGGCGGTCGCCGGCCGCGGCGCACTCCGAGCGCGCCGTGTCGATGACCATCGTGCCATCCGCCATCGATCCGGCTGCCGAGGCGTCGATCGTGATCTCCTCGTCGATCCAGTCGGGCCGACCGGCCACGAGCCACCGGAAGCCGGTCACGCTGCCGGTGAGCGAGGCGATCGCCGCGCCGTTGGCGGGCGCGCGCTCGAGCGTGGCCCGGCCACGCGTCGTCCCGGCGAGATCGACACCTTTGAGATCGAGGATCTCGCCGGCATCCGCGACGAGTCGGCCGAGGTCGGCGGTCCATTGGACATCGGAAGATTCCGTCGTGCCGGACGCCGACACCTCGAAGGCCGACGTCGCCACCCGCGCCTCCTCCACCCGGAGCCGATCGCCGCGTCCGGCACCGCGCCGCGACCGCAGCCAGCCGACGAACGGCTCCGGCCAGCGGAGTTGCCTCGTGCCTTGGGCAACCTCCAGATCCCTCGCTCCGACGCGGACCTCGAGGACGCGCTCCGTCCCCTCGGCCCGTCCTGCCGCGGCGATCTGCAGCTGTCCGCCGGCGACACGGACATCGGGACGGACGTGCAAACCACCGTTGACGCTCCGCGACGCCGCGGCCAGATCGATGTCGACAGCCAGCGCGAAGTCGTCGCCGACGAGCATCTCGGCCCACTCCCAGGCAGTCCCCTGGGGTAGACCGATCCGCCCCGATGCCTCGGCGCGGAACAGGGGCGACTCGATCCGACAATCGCGGAGTGTGACGGTCGATCCGTCCATCGAGACATCGACCGGCGCCTCCCAACGTTCGAGGGCCACCAGCCGCTCGAGCGTGTCGGCGCGGCAGACGGCGAGTCGGGCGCCGTCGACGCGCCCCGCCACGCGCCATCCATGGCCGGCGGCCGTGCCGGAAGGGAGCTGGATGTCGAGACGGACGTCGGCCGTTCCCTCAAGCACGCGCGGAAGATCGAATCTGGTGGCAACGACCCGTGACAGGTCGAGCGGCACCCCGTTGCCCGCCACGGCGAGGGAGCGGGGCCCCGGCACCCCGGGATCGTTCGGGGAGGAGATCGACCAGCCGCCGGCCCGCGCCAGGCTCGCGGTGGCGGCAGTGACGATCGTCGTCCGGTCGAGGCGCGACGGCGCAGGAGGATCCTTCAGCCCGGGCGGCGGCGCGGCGAAGGCCGCGGCGAGATCGCGCTTCGGCGTCCCGGTGTGCACCACGCGGCCGGCGAGCGTCCATCCCGCCAGAGTCGCCCCCGGTCGGAGACTGCCGGCCGCAATCAGCTCTGTGATCCGCCAGGCGTCGTCCCGTTCGCCGTCGACCAGCTCGACCGAGGCGTCGACGACTTCGAGCTCGAGTGACGGGGTCGATTCGGCCCGTGAGGCCGCCGCGATCCAGGGGGCAAGAATGTCCTCGAACCCACTCCCGCCGCGCCGCGCCTCGACCAGCGCCTCCCCTCCCACCAGCCGCACCGTCCCCAGATCGCTGCGGTCGACGAGGAGTTGGAGCAGTCCGCGGTCGAGGATCATCCGCCGCGCGGCTGCCACCGGTCGGCCACTGCGGTCGACGAGCATCACGTCGCGGTACTCGATCGCCCCGAGCCAATTCCAGGTGGCGGCCCGGCTCGAGATTCCCCCGTCGATGCCCGAGAGTGCCGCCCTCAGCGGCCAATCGCGCAGCGGCGTCCTCACCACCGCGACCGGCGCGAACCAGACCGCGGCGCCGATCGCCGCCAGGACCACCGCCCAGCGGAGGGCCCGGCGGCCCCGCGGGCGCCCGTCAGCCTCATGCGCTCGGGTGTTTCGCGTCGCCATGGGGCGGAGTATAGGAGTGCCCCCCTGATTTCCCGTAGGTCAGCTTTCCCCTTCGATTGCCAGAAAATCCCCCAAATCCTCCAAGTCCCGTGGCGTGTCGAGATCATGGAAGCTCTGCAGCCCCGGATCGACCGGGAGGAGCGTCCGTTCCGGGACGATCCACGCCGCGCCAGCTGCAGCGAGGCGTTCGACGAGCGAGCGGGGATCGCGCCGGCCGGCCGCGAGGTGGGCCTCGATCGCCGCCAAAACCTCTGGACGGACCGCCGACACGAGCACTTGGAGATGTCCACCCACCTCCGGCACCACCCACAGCGGCGTCCCCGGCCCGGTCATCAGCCCCTCCCGCAGCAGCGAGAGGATCCTCGGACTGACCAGCGGCACGTCGCACGACACGACAAGCACCGCCGCCGCCGCGCCGCCGAGGGCCCGCAGCCCGTCGGCGACCCCCGCCAACGGCCCTGTCCCAGGAGCGCTATCGCGCACCACCTCCACCGCGCTCGGCAGGGAAGGAAGCTCCTGCCCCGGTGCCGCCACGACGACGATCCTCCGCGCCACCCCCCCGACCCGGCCACAAACCCGTTCGAGGAGCGTTGTGCCTCCGAGCACGAGGCCGGCCTTCCCGCCGGGGGGCACGATCCCGGCGCTTGCCAATCGCGACGAACGTCCGCCGGCGAGCACGATCGCAGCTGTCGAGTCGATCATCGCCCCGCTCCATCCCTCTGGCATCCCCATCGATCAGGCCACGAAGGCGA
>CANGGC010000081.1 GCA_947453125.1 Planctomycetaceae bacterium
CAAGGGCCCGCGAACGCCGTCGGAGGCCTGCGGCTTGGGGTCGAAGGTGTCGTGGTGGCTCGTTCCCCCCTGCGTCCAGATGAAGATGCAGGAGACGTCGCTCGTGGCATGGCCGGTGTTGGCGAGCAGCCGGGTCGGCCCGAGGGCCCCGGCCACCGACAGCCCGGCAAGGCCACCGGTGAGAACGCTGCGACGATCAAGCCTCGAGCCGGATGCGAATCTGGCCATCGATCCCTCCCCTGGCGGCTTCGAGCGGCTGGGTGCCCCACAAAGCCCGCAAAAACACCGTTCTCCGAGGAAAACTCTAGCTCAGCACGGCAACGCGGGGCAAGTTCGCGATGCCATCCACCGGGCTTCCGCAAACCCCGCCCCGACAACACGTTACGGGCACCGGGCAGAACCCCGACAGGACTGTGGCAGGATCGGTCAGCGTTTTCCGCGGGGGCCGAGATCGTCGATGGTGTCGGTGGCGTCCCCGCGATCGCGGCGGAAGGCGATCATCCAGCGGCCGTTGAAGCCGGGGAGGCTCCACACGCCCCACATTCTCCCCTCGCCGTCATGCTGCCCCTCGTAACGCACGGAGTGGCGACCGAGGTAGTCTTTCAGGATCGATACCCGGCCGTCGTCGCTGATCAGCCCTTGGAGCGTGAACGGGCCGATGATGTCGGTGCCGACGCCATCCACCGCGCGACCGTCGACGGCGAGACGGAGACCGTCCATCGGCTGCCGGCCATGGAAGACCTGCTCCCACCATCCCTCACAGGGGACTAGGTTTCTCGGTGTGTCATCGGGCATGACGCGGTCTCGGAGAAGGAAAAGCCGGCAGGGCATCGGCGGCTCCGCAGCGGATCCGCTCTACCGCCACCATGAAAGCTTTCTACGCGATCCGGCACACCGCGGTTCGACCGACGTCGACGACCTCGGGCTCACGATGAGACGCTGGCGGCCGTTACGGGGGCCGTTGCGGGGGCCGGCTCGATCACGCTCGGCGCGTCAATGGGGGGCGTGGCCCCGCCCGTGCCGGTGACACGGAAAACGAGCACCGTCAGGTCGTCCCACAGCGAGTAGGCCACCGGCGTCAGCAGGAGCGTGAGGAGGAGGGAGAGCACCTGCCCACCGAGGATCACCTTCGCCATCCCCGCCCGCGACGCTGCCCCCGGCCCTTCCCCCATCGCCATCGGGATCATCGCCGCCACGAGCATCACCGTCGTCATGAGGATCGGCCGGAGGCGGACGGCGTTGGCTTCGAGGATCGCCCGATCGCGCGGCACGCCCCGGCTGCGGAGGACGTTCGTGTAATCGACCTGGAGGATGCCGTTCTTCTTGACGATTCCGAACAGCATGAACAGGCCGAACATCGCGTAGATGTCGAGGTTCGTGCGGAGGAGAATCAGCGACAGGATCGCAAAGGGGATCGTGAGTGGGAGCGCCAAGAGGATCGTGATCGGGTGGACAAGGCTCTCGAACTGGGCCGCGAGGATCATGTACATGAAGAGGAAGGCCAGCGCGAAGGCGATGACGAAGTTGGCCATCGTGTCGTTGAGGTTCTTCGCCTGCCCGAGGAACTCCCAGCGGTAGTCGGCCGGCAAGTCGAGCGTCTTGACGAACGCGGCCAGATCGTCGACCCCCTCGCCCAGCGCCTTCCCCTCGAGGTTGGCTGACACCACCACCTGCCGCTGCCGGGAGAATCGCTCGATCGTGCTCGGCCCCTGGGCCTCCTCGAAGTCGGCAACGTTCCCCAACTCCACCACGCCGATGCCCGGCTTCGACGAGGGAACGGTGAGCCGGGAGATGTCGGCCGGATCGTCCCGGAATCCAAGATCGGCGCGGAGCCAGACGTCGTACTGCTGATCGGCCTCCTTGTAGGTGCTCACCGGAAAGCCACCGACGAGAACGTTAGTCGTTGCCGAGATCGCCTGGACGGAGACGCCCAGCTCGCTTGCCCGCTCGCGGTTGGGGACGACCCGCATCTCCGGCTTGCGGAACGAGAGGCTCGTGTCGACGTCGACATACGGTCCCTGGGCCCGCATCCAGTCGGTGATCGTCTGGGAATACTGCTGGAGCTTCTCCATGTCGGGGCCGCGGAGATTGAGATCGATCATCACCTGGCGAAAGCCCGAGGCCGAGATCGCCGCCACGTCCTGCACCGCCGCGCGGAGGTCGGGATAGTCGACGAGGATCCGCCGGGCATCCTGCATGACTTCGAACTGGCTGTACTCGCGCTCCCCCAGATCGATGAGCCGGCAGTAGATGCCGGCCCGCGTCACCTCCCCCTGGCCCCGCGCGGTGCGGCCGCTGGTGTCCCCGATCGTCGTGAACGTCTTCGTCACGCCGCGCACGCCCCGAAGGCGCTGCTCGACCTCGGCAAGCACCTCGTCAGCCCGCTCCAGAGACGTCCCCTCGGGGAGCGTGACGACGACCTCGAACTCGCTGGTGTCGTCGCGGGGGACGAAATCCTTGCCGACAATCTTCATGAGTGTCGGGGTCGAGGCGAACACGCCGACCGAGACAAGGACGATCAGCCAGCGGTGCCGCAGCGAAAACCGCAGGGCGGCCATGTAAAACCCCTCCACCAGCCGCCACACCGGGCCCCCCTTCGTGGCAGCGTGGCCATCCTCGGCTTTGAGGAAGCGCGAGCAGAGCGCCGGCGTCATCGTGAACGAGATCATCATGCTCATGAGGATCGAGAAGGCGACGACGTAGCCGAAGGAGACGAAGAACCGTCCCACTCTGCCCCCCATGAAGATCACCGGGATGAAGATCACCAGGAGCGAGAACGTCGTGGCCACGACTGCCAGGGCGATCTCCGCGGTGGCCGAGGCGGCCGCCTCCCGGGCCGACAGCCCGTACTCCTCCATGTGGCGGAAGATGTTCTCGTGAACGACGACGGCATCATCGACGACGATCCCGATCGCCAGGATCAGGCCGAGCATCGTGATGTTGTTGATCGTGAAGCCCATGAAGTCCATGAAGGCGAACGTCGCGATCATCGACGTCGGGATCGAGAGCGTGGCGATGAGGGTCGTCCGCCAGTCGCGCATGAAGAGGAGGATCGTCAGGCTGACGAGGACCGCGGCGAGGAGGAGATGCACCTGCACCTCGTGGATCGAGTTCTCGATGAACCGCGACTGGTCGCGGATGATCTGAACGACGACGTCGTCCGGGAGCATCGCCCGGATCTCCTCGAGGCGGTGCTTGACGGCCTCGACAACCGCCACCGTGTTCGTCCCCGACTGCTTCTGGACGATGAGGCTGACCGCCAGATCCCCCGGCCCCGCGGCCGTCGAGAGACTCGTCCACAGCCGGCTCAAGCCGCGTGGCTCCTCGATGGAATCGGTGACCGTGCCGATATCCTGGATCCGGATCGGCTGGCCGTGCCGGTTGGCGACGATCAGCTGGGCGAAATCGGCCGGCTCGCGGATCCGCCCCATCGTTCGCAGGACGACCTCCCTCGGCCCCTGATCGATCCGCCCGCCGGGCTGCTCCTGGTTTTCCCTCGTGATCGCCTGGCGGACATCCTCGATCGTGAGATTGTCGTATTTCTGGAGCCGATCGGTGTCGATCGAGATCTGGATCGCCCGCTGCCGCCCCCCCACGAGGATCACCGCACCGACGCCGGGGAGCGACTCGAGATCCTCCTTGATCAGCTTCCTAGCGATCTCCGTGATCTCGCGAGCGTCGCGGCGGCCGGAGATCGCAAGCGTGAGGACAGGCGCCGCATCGAGGGCAAACTTGTCGATGATCGGGGCGTCGGTCCCCTCGGGGAGCTGGCCGAGGATCGTCCGCACCTTGGCATCGATCTCCTGGGCGGCAATGGCGCCGTTCTTCTCCAGGACGAACTCGATCGCCACCTGCGACATCCCCTCCTTCGTCGTCGAGCGGAGCTGCTCGATCCCGGAGACGGTGTTGACGATCTCCTCGATCGGCTTGGTGACGCCCGTCTCCATCTCCTCAACGCTAGCGCCGCGGAGCGTCGTGGTCACGGTCACCAGCGGCAGGTCGACGTTGGGAAAGAGGTCGACGCCGAGACGGGGATAGGCGGAGAGCCCGAGAACGATCGGGGCGATGACGAGCATCGCCGTGAACACCGGCCGGCGGATGCAGACGTCCCAGATCGTCATGGCGTCGGGTCCGTCCGGACGCGGACCGGCGCGCCATCGGAGAGCTGGGCTAGCCCCGAAGTGACCACCTCGGCGCCGGCCTTCACCCCGGCCGGGACCTCGATCCAGCGACGGACGACGCCGGCAGCATCGGTGACATCGAGCCGCACCCCCGGCTCCACCGACACCGCCATGGCCCGCCCCTCGACGACAACGAACAGTTTCGTCACGCCGGCAAAGCGGACGAGCGCCTCTTCCGGGACGGTGACCGCGTCAGACTTCCGGTCGAGAAGGATCGACGCCTTGGCGAAGGCCCCGGGCTTGAGGCGGTGATCGCTATTGGCAACCTGGACCTCGACGTCGAACGTCCGGCTCGCCGTGTCGATCGTCGGATGAACGCGGACGACATGCCCGGTCACCGCCACGCCGGGAAGGCTCTCGACGGCGAGGTCGACCTCCTGCCCCGGAGCGATGCTCGCCGCGTGCCGCTCAGGCACCGCGGCCTTGAGCTTGAGAACATCCTCGACGACGAGCCGGAACAGCACCGCCGCCGGCATCGAGCGGACGACCTCCCCCTCGGTGACATAGCGGGCGGCGACGGTGTAGGTGCGGGCGGCGGCGGCCATCTCGTCGACGCTTCCTTCGCCCGGCCGGCGGAAGGTGCGGACCTCGATCGCCGGAGCGACCACGCGAGTGTCGCCGAGCCGCTTCCGCGCGGTCTCGAGGACCGCCTCGCGGTGACGAACCGCCGCGAGCGCCTGCTCGGCGTCGAGGAGCCGCTGCTTGCGGTCGAGCCGGGCGGTGTCGAGCGCAAGCTCGGCCTTTTGGATCTCGTCCTTCGTGATCGCATTGCGCTCCACGAGCCCCCGGAAACGCTCGAGGGTGTCGGCGGCACTGCGTTCCACCAAGCCGGCGCGCTCCACGGACGGAAGGCGCGAGATGTCGAAGGACGGGTCGGGAACGGTGGAGAGGCCGAGCGACGCGAGCTCGAGCTCCAGGGAACGTTCCACCTCCTGAACCGAGAGGAGAAAATCGGCGTCGTCGATCTCGAGGAGAGTCTCCCCTGGCTCGACGATGTCGCCGATGTCATGGGCAACACGGGCCACGCGCCCTTCGACGAGCGGCGAGACATCGATCTCCTCGAAGCCATGGAGCGTGCCGACCGTCCGCACCCGTCGCTCCACCGGACGCCCGGTCGCGGCGGCGACGGTGACGACGACCGGCTCGGCCTGCTTTCTGGCAGCCCCGGTCACAGGCTCGCCGGCAGGGCTCGCGGTCGACGTCGCCCCGCTCCCCGGCAACGTCACCAACCCAAAGCGGATCGCGCCCAAAGCAGCGCCGACAACGAGCGACCCCAGCGCCCACCAGCGAAGCGTATGCCGCGGCCGCTCGATCGGAAGCCGGGGGCCTGTCGGGTCGGTGCGGCCCGGTAATTCTCTCGGCCCGGGCTCAGTCAACGGTCGGTGCTCCGAGAATGGACGGGGGGTGCGGGCCGGGAAAATGCCAAGGCCGAGGAGGGCATACAGCTCCGGCCAAAGAATAGCTCCAGACTACGGCCGCAACGGAACGGGAGGCAAGGCCGATCGATGGGCCGAACGGGCCCGGCGTTGTGGGCGGCGCAGCGGGAGTCGTATCGTATCGGCGTAGACGAGCCCCGAGTCGCGGCCGCCGACGGTCTTCCGATCCCTGGCATCGCGACCTCTCCGGAGATTCCATGATGACGATCACCCACCTCAAGCTCTCTCCCCTTTTCATGAAGGGGCTTGTGGTTCGATCCGTGGGCCTGACGATCCTCGTCGCCGCGGGGGGCTGGCTTGTCGCGGCCGCCGTCCACGGCGCTGAATTACGGGCAGGCGCGGCCACGGTGAGCGTCACACCGGATCGCCCCGTCGCCCTCTGGGGGCAGATGAACACGCGCATCTCCACCGGCGTTGCTAGCCCAGTCACCGCCACGGTGCTGCTCCTGGAGAGCGTCGCGGGGGAACGATCGCTGGGGACGACGACGTTCGTCGCCTGCGACGTCGTTGCCATCCCCGATGAGGCCCTGGCGGCGATCCGCACGAAGGTGGCCACACGCATCCCCGACTTCCCCGTGGAGCGGATCGTCGCTAGCGCCACCCACACCCACACGGCGCCGGTGCTCCTCGAAGGGGTGTACGACATCCCCGCCGCCGGCGTCGTGCAGCCCGCGGAGTATGTCGACTTCTTCGCCGCGCGGATCGCCGCCGGGATTGAAGAGGCATGGAAGACTCGATCGCCGTGCACGGTCGGCTGGGGGATGGGGCATGCCGTCGTTGCCAACAATCGCCGCAGCGTCTATGCCGACAACAACGCCGTGATGTACGGCGTCACCGCTCGGCCGACGTTTCGGATGCTCGAGGGCTATGAAGATCATGCCGTCGACGCGCTGTTCGTCTGGAAAGCCGACGGGGCGCTGTTGGCGACGGCGATTGACGTCGCCTGTCCGGCCCAGGAAGTGGAGGGGAACGGCCAGGTCGACGCCGACTTCTGGCATCCGGTGCGCGAGGCCCTGCGGAAGGAGCATGGTGCGGGGCTCCATGTCCTCGCCTGGACCGGCGCCGCCGGCGACCAATCGCCGCATCTGATGTTCCGCAAGGCCGCCGAGGAACGGATGCGCCGACTCCGCGGCCTCTCCCGGCTCGATGAGATCGCGCGGCGGATCGTCGCCGGCTGGAAGGAGGCGCTGTCGGGCGCTGAGCAGGAGAAGCTCGCCGACGTCCCCCTCGAGCACCGGGTCGATCGGATCGAGCTTCCCCGGCGGACGGTGTCGGAGCGGGAGTTCGAGCTCGCTCGCGAGAAGATCCGCGAGTTATCGACCAGTCAGGGAAATCAGACACTCCTCTGGTGGCACGGGGGGGTCGTCCGTCGCTACGAACGGCAGCAGTCGGGGGACGAGACGCCGTTCACGACCGAGGTCCACGTCATCCGCTTGGGCGACGTCGCCGTCGCCACCAACCAGTTTGAGCTCTACACCGACTTCGGCGTGGCGATGAAGGCCCGCAGCCCGGCGCTGCAAACCTTTGTCGTTCAACTCGCCGGCCCCGGCACCTATCTCCCCAGCGCCCGGGCGGCCCGCGGCGGCGGCTACAGCGCCATCGCGGAGAGCAACGAAGTCGGGGCGGAGGCCGGGCAGGTGCTCGTCGACCACACCGTGACCCGGCTCGGCGAGCTCTTCCCGGCCCCGGCCGCCCCGGCGGCCTCCGGACGGTGACGCCTGCTCCGAATCCCTTGCCTGCCGGCCGGTTACGGGGCAGGGAGGAGGGAGCACCTCCCTCTGTTTTTCCGCCCCGATTTGCCGGCGGGGGGACAGGGGGCGTACAGTTCGGCCCGAGGCCCCCGGCGGATCAGGGATGGTCTGGCCCGGAGGCCGTGTACGCCTGAGCGTCACGACCGGCAATCGAGCCGTGTGCACGGCAGGGCTTCTTGGGGATTGAAGCACGATTCAGGGAGGATCCGATGGCCCGACCCGATAACAACGACCCCGATGTCTTGACCGCGGGGAGCGTCGTGATGCCGATGGCGCTTGCCGATGCGTCCAGCCCCGCCATGCCGCTCGATCGCCTCTCCCCGCTGGCTGCCGTGGCGGCTTGGCTCGCGATCGACCCTCGCCCCGATGTCGACGCGGCGCTCGTGGCGGTGATTCGCACAGACACGCGCATCGAACTCGACCCCGACGAAGTCAGCGCCGTTCTCCGCGATGCCCGCAGCGAGGGGCTCGATGCCGAGACCGCCTTCGAGCGGCTCATCCTTCAGGGGGAATGGCTCTCGATGGACCGGCTGGCCCGGATCCGCCCCCGCTGAAACGGCGCTGTTCTCGCGCCCACGGATCCATGACTCGATCCCCCTACGATGTCGCCCTCCGGAAAGATCCGGTGATGCGCCGCGTCATCGACGCCGTCGGCCCCCGGCCG
>CANGGC010000082.1 GCA_947453125.1 Planctomycetaceae bacterium
CCCGGTGCCAGAGCGGCTCCCGATCGGCGTTCACATCCTCGTGGTTGATTCCGAGGACGAGGGCTGTATTGCCGGCTGGCATGGGGCATTGATCCGGGGATTCCGCGGCCGATTCCCGAGAGTTTACCTAACCTTCCACGACACTCCCATCGCAGTCCGGCGGAATCGAAGGCAGGACGCCCCTCCCCCCCGGGATGGCGGACCGAGGCCCAAAGCTCGTCGTTGGGGATGGGAGGAGCGTACGCTGGGGGTCACGCCCCCCTCACTCAGTCCACCAGTCCACCACTACAAGAGGATCACCCACCATGTTCCGTCGCTGCTTCCTCCTGCTGCTGGCCGCGATGCTGGCTGGCGTGGCCTTCTCGGCTTCCCCGGCCCTGGCCCGCAATCCCCCCAATCCCTACTCGAGCTTCAACCTCTCCGGCATCAACTACGGCTCGATGCAGTGGGAGCGCGACCAACGCGCGGGGAAGCGTGTCTGGCCCTATTACAACCAGCCCACCGGTGGCGGGGCCCGCTCGACGGTGTCGGCAGGGGGCTTCAGCAGCGGGGTAGGAGGGGCGGTGGTGCGGCCAAACGGCGGCCGCGGATGGCGGCGCGGGCGGCGCTGAAGCCGGTCAGCCGGCTGGAGCCGGCGGGTCGTCCTGGTACATCCGGTATTTCTTCGTGACGAGAGCCCCGCCCCGCTCGAGCGTCCGCTTCGAGAGGTGGTTCGACTCGAGCACCCAGGAAAACTCCACTTCCTTCATCCCCCAGTCGATGACCGGTTTGACGAGCGCCCCCATGAGCACCAGCCCCACGCCCCAGGCTTGGTACTCGGGCACGACGTTTGTGCTAATCGCCCGCATCCGCTTGATCCCCTTTTTGTTCCAAAGGAGGCGGATGAAGCCGAAGGGGAAGAGGCGGCCGTTGATCGCCTTGATGCGCGGGTTGTAGTCAAGGAGACAGAAGACGGTGCCGATCGGCTTGCCGCCGACCTCGGCCACCATCGCCAGTTCCGGCACGATGAGGTGCTTGAGGCTCTCGGCCATGTGCTTCACCTCGCTGGCTGACAGCGGCACGAAGCCCCACGTGCCGCCGAGGCTCGAGTTGTAAATGTCGAGGAACATTCGCACCTCTTCTTCGAAGCGACTCCGGTCGAGTGGCCGCACCGTCACACCGAAGCGTTCCTTCACCCCCTGGATCATCGAGCCGAGCTTCGAGTCGAGCGACGACAGCATCCCCGTCTCGCCCCAGAAGGCGTACATATCCTCGACCTTGCCGAAGCCGTTTTCCTCGACGAGCCGGCCGTACCACGGCCGGTTGTGCGTCATCATGAAGAACGGGGGGGTGTCGAAGCCCTCGATGAGCAGACCGCACTCGTAGTTGAGCGAGGGATTGGCTGGACCACGGATCGAGGTCATCCCCTGAGCGTGGAGCCAGTCCCGAGCAGCCCCAAACAGCCCCCGGGCCGCCGCGGTGTCGTCGTCGCACTCGAAAAACCCGAAAAATCCCCGGTTCTCTCCGTAGCGCTCGACATGCCCGGCGTTGACGATGCCGGTGATCCTCCCGACGTCCACCCCGCCGCGCGAGGCGATGAAGCTCCGGGCCTTCGACCGCTCGTAAAACGGATGGGGGCGGAAGTTGAGGAGCTCCTCCTGGGACATGACCAGGGGGGGCATCCAGCAGGGGTCGTCGCGGTAGATCCGCCAGGGAAGACGGACGAAACGCTTCTGTTCAGACCGGGTGTCCACCGGCCGAATGGTCAGTTCCGCCACGGATCCTCCATGCCAAATCGGGAGCCTCGAATGTCGGCAGCCTGCGGGGGGCGACGATGCCCCCGGAATTGCGCCGATCGGCCGGCAATCGCAGGCCCGCCCGAACAGCCTGCCGGGCGGCGCATCTTCGGGGGGAGGCCTCATATCCGTCAACGGCAGCACCACCGCCCGTCACCGAAGTCTTCCCCTTTTTTTTCCGAACTACCATGGAGAAGGTGCGGAGAATGGATCGACCGCGCCGCCCGTTCCACACTGGATTTCGGTGACGATCCCCCATGGTCAACTCCGCCCCCACTCCCGACGATGCCCTCCAGCCCCCCCCGCGCCGCCGCCCGGCCCCGGTCGACGTCCTCGTGACGGGGGCGACCGGGCTTGTCGGCAACAACGTCGTGCGGATGCTCGTTTCTCGCGGCGAGTCGGTGCGGGCGTTTGTCCGCTCGCGAAAGGCCGCGGAACGCTGTCTCGCCGGGCTTCCTGTCGAGACGATCGAAGGCTCGCTTGGAGACCATGAAGGGGTGCAGGCCGCCGTCGACGGGGCCCGGATCGTGATCCACGCGGCGGCGATGGTCCATTGTGGCTGGCGGCACGAGGACGAAATGGCCGCCGCAAACATCGACGGGACGCGGATCGTGGCCGCCGCGGCCCGCCGTGCCGGCGCCCGCTTCGTCCACGTCTCGAGCGTCGATGCCATCGGCCTCCGCGCTGATGGCGTCCCCGCCGACGAGGAGACCCCACCGGGGGGGATGCCGGAGTGCCCGTACGTGGTGACGAAGCGCGGCGCCGAGGGGGCGGTGCACGACGAGATCGCCCGCGGGCTCGACGCCGTGATCGTCAATCCTGTTTACATGCTCGGCCCCTGGGATTGGAAACCGTCGAGCGGCCGGATGCTCCTCGAGGTCGGCGCCGGCAAGGGGCTCTTCGCCCCGCCGGGCGGGAACGATTTCGTCGACGTCCGCGATGTGGCTGGCGGGATCCTCGCCGCCGTGACCCGCGGTCAGCTCGGCCGCCGCTACATCCTCGGCGGCCACTCCATGAGCTATCTCGATGCCTGGCGGGTGTTCGCGCGGATCGCTGGGCGGATGCAGCCTTTCGGCACGGCGCCGCGGGGGATCGTGCAGATGGCCGGCCTCGCCGGCGATTTGGCGAGCCTGTTCACGGCGCGGGAACTCCCGGTCAATTCGGCGTCAACGCGAATGTCGATGCTCCCCCACAATTTCTCCTGCCGCCGGGCCCAGGCCGAACTCGGCTATGCTTTCCGGTCGCTTGACGAGACGGTTGCCGACGCGTGGGAGTGGTTCGTGACACGGGGCTACGCAAAGGCGGTCCGTGGGCGCGAGGTGATGGCTCGCTGACGCCGGACGCACGGGCCGCGGCGGGTAGAATGGTGGTGTTCCCACCCCTCTCCAGGCCCGACTCCATGCCGCGCATTCTCGTCGTCGAAGACGAAGACCACCTCGCCATCGGCATCAAATTCAACCTCGAGGCCGAGGGCTTCGAGGTCGAGACCGCCGCCGACGGCCAGTCGGCGCTGGCGGCACTGGCCGCCGAATCGACGCCGTTCGATCTGGTGATCCTCGACGTCATGCTCCCCGGGATGAGCGGCTATGCCGTCTGTGAGGCGGTCCGCCGGCAGGGGAACGAAGTCCCGGTCGTCATGCTTACCGCCCGGACGCTCGTCGAGGACCGGATCCGCGGCTTCGATGCCGGCACGGACGTCTATCTCCAGAAGCCTTTCGATCTCGACGAACTGATCTCGATCGTGCGGAGCCACATCTCCCGGCGCGGTTCCGCCACCCGCACGGCGGCAGCGATCGCCTCCGCGCCGGTTCCGCCGCCTCCGGTCGAGGGAGCGGACGCCCCGCCGCCACTCCCTTCGGCAACGGCTCCGGCCGTCTACCGCTTCGGCGCGGCAGAAGTGAACTTCGACACCTGGGAGGCACGGGCTCAAGGGAGCCCGGTGCGGCTGACGAACCTGGAGATGAAACTCCTCCGCTACCTCGTCGATCACGAGGGGAAGGTCGTGTCGCGGAACGAACTCCTCGAGCGCGTCTGGGGGATGGCGCGACCGCCGGCGACGCGGACGATCGACACCTTCATGCTCAACCTCCGCAAGTACTTCGAGGGGGATCCCTCCAAGCCGGTCCACTTCCTCTCCGTGCGCGGCATGGGCTATCGCTTCGTCGGCCGCCACACGCCGACGGAACCGGCGCCGACGGCATCCGACGTTTCTCCACCGGGCTGAGCGCCACGGGGTGTGTCAGTCGTCGGCGAGCAACGCCGCAGCAGCGGCGCCCGGGTCTTGCTGCTTGAGGAGCGACTCGCCGACGAGCATCGCCCCGATCCCCGCCGCCTCGAGCCGGCGAACATCCCCGCGGCTGCGGATCCCGCTCTCGGCGACGAGCGTGCAGCGGTCGGGGACGCGCGAGCGGAGACGGAGGACGTGGTCGAGGTTGGTCGTCATCGTGCGGAGATCGCGGTTGTTGATCCCCACGAGCGTGGCGCCGAGATCGAGGACGCGATCGAGCTGGAGTTCATCGTGGAACTCCACCAGCGGCGTCATGCCGAGATCGAGGATCTCGGCGTAGAGGCTACGAAGCAGGCAATTGTCGAGACACTCGGCGATGAGGAGGACGGCGTCAGCCCCATAAACCCGCGCCTCGATCACCTGGCGACGATCGACGACGAACTCCTTCCGCAACACCGGCAGCGTCACCGCCTGCCGTGCCGCGACGAGATCGGCGAGCGTCCCGCCGAATCCCTCGCCGTCGGTGAGCACCGAGAGGGCCGAGGCCCCGGCTCGCTCGTAGGCCTGCACCACCTCTGCGACGGTCGCGCCGGGGCGGATCTCCCCAGCCGACGGGCTTTGCCGCTTGAACTCGGCAATCAGTCGGATGGCTCCGGGACGGGAGACGGCGGCGAAGAAGTCGCGTACGGGGGGGGCGTCGGTCAAGCGCCGGCGGAGGCTCGCCGTCGACTCAAGGGCCTCGGCAGCCGCCACCTCACGGCGTTTCCGTTCGACGATCCGATCGAGGATGGTGGGCATGGGGGGAGGCCATGCCGGAGCATGGAAGGCGGGCTCTTGGTCAAGCGGCCAGGGTCAAGCGGGGAGGGCTCCCCCCGTGGGATCAGTGCCGGAAGTGGCGGCGGGATGTAAACACCATCGGGATCCCGGCCTCGTCAGCTGCGGCGATCACCTCGGCATCGCGCTTCGAGCCGCCGGGCTGCACGATCGCCGCAATCCCGGCCCGGGCGATGAGCGGGATCGAGTCGGCGAACGGAAAGAACGCGTCGGAGGCGAGCACGCCGCCGCGGGCCCGGCTCCCCGCCTTCTCCAGGGCGATCCGGGTGGCATCGACGCGGCTCGTTTGGCCGATGCCGGCGCCGACGAGGCTCGGCCCCTGACAGACGGCGATGGCATTGCTCGTCAACCGCCTGACGACGGTGAAGGCGAAGTCGAGGACTGGCGTGAGTTCCGCGGACGGCGCCTGCTTCGTCACCACCTTCCAGTTCGCGGGATCGTCGCAGCAGTCGTCGGGACGCTGAGCGAGGATCGCACCGGCAACGCTCCGCAACTCCAGGCCGTGCGTCGGCTCCCACGGATCACCTGCCGGCACTTCCACGAGCCGGACGCTCGCCTTCCAGGTCGGCTTCGTTGTCAGCAACTCCACCGCCGCCGGATCGAAGGCGGGCGCGGCGATCACCTCGACGAACAACCCTGGCTGGAGGAGCAGTTCGGCACAGGCCCTGTCGAACCGCCGATTGACCGCCACGATCGAGCCGAAGGCACTCGTCGGATCGGCGGCCATCGCCGTGGCCAGAGCCGCATCGATCGTCGTGGCCGTGGCGGCGCCGCAGGGGTTGGTGTGCTTGACGACGATCGCGGTTGGCGACTCGATGAGCCCCGCGAGACGCGTCGCGCCGTCGAGATCGAGGAGGTTGTTGTAGGAGAGCTCCTTCCCGCAGAGCTGCTTCAGGCCTGCCAGACCGACGCGCGACCCGGCCGGGGCGTAGAGCGCCGCGGATTGGTGTGGATTTTCGCCGTATCGCAGCGGGAGGCGTTCCTGGAGCTCGAGCGAAAAGCGGGCGGGAAGCGGGGCGGCGTCGAGGGTGTTGGTCGCCGGGGCCAGTGTTGGGGGCTCGGCGACGAGCCCGGCATGCCGGGCCATCCAGGCGGCGATCGCCGTGTCGTAGGTGGCCGTCCGCTCGAAGGCGCGGGCCGCGAGCAGCCGCCGTTCGGCGAGGGTCGTGCCGCCACGGGCGATCGTGGCGATGAGTTCGGGGTATTGATCGGGGCCGGTGACCACCGCCGTGAAGGCGTGGTTCTTGGCCGCCGCTCGGACGAGGCTCGGGCCCCCGATGTCGATCAGTTCAATCGCGTCGGCGGGCCGGCAGTCGGGCTGCGCGACGATCGCTTCGAAGGGATAGAGATTGACGATCACGGCGTCGATCGGCCCGATCCCGTGCCGGGCCACGATGTCGATGTCGTCAGGGCGGTCACGGCGGTAGAGGAGGCCGGCAAAGACATTCGGGTGGAGCGTCTTCACCCGGCCGTCGAGGATCTCCGGGAAGCCGGTGACCGCGGCGACGTCGGTGACCTTCACCCCATGCGCTTCCAGGGCCCGGGCCGTACCGCCGGTGCTGACCACCTCGATCCCCGCTGTCTTCAGCGCGGTGGCGAGTTGGTCGAGGCCCGCCTTGTCGTAGACACTCACGAGAACCCGGCGGAGCGGGATCGGGTCGGAGACGGGGACGGTGGGAACGGATGCGTGGTGGGGTGTGCTCATGCGGCCGATTAGACCGGCCGGAGGCGGCTCGGAAAAGGGTCGGGTGCCGGCGCCGCGGGGGAGCCTCATGCGGCCGGGAGCCTCACCTCCATGACGGTCCCCCGCCGGCCGAGCCGGCCAGTGACGCTCACCCGGCCCCGCAATTGGGCGACGATCGACTTCACGAGATAGAGGCCCAGCCCCGTCCCCGGCGTCGAGCGCTCGAGTTCGTTCCCCAGCCGGACAAACCGGCCAAAGATCTGCGTCCGATCGGCCGGCGGGATCCCGGGACCGTTGTCACAGACGCGGACGATCAATTCGCGCCCCTCCTGCCACTCCACCCCGATCTCGACTTCCGGCTCCGGCAGCGAATATTTGACGGCGTTGTCGACGAGATTGCGAAACACGATCTCGAGATCGGCCGACCGTCCGCGGACCTGCGGGATCGCACCGTCCGGGAGCGGGAGGATGCGGATCCGTTCCGGGGCTATCGCATACCGCATCGCCACCCCTTCCCGTGCCGCCCGCAGGATCGGCTCGAGTTCGCAGGCCTGCTCGTCCCAGCGAGGCCGCCTGTGGGTCTTGGCGGCGTCGAGGAGGTGATCGATGAGGGTGTCGAGACGCTCGACGTCCTTGAGCATGAAGCGGTGGAAGTCGGCCTGTTGCTCGGGCGATACCTGCCGACGGTTGAGCGTCTGGAGATAGAGCTTGAGCGAAGCCAGCGGGCTTTTGAGTTCGTGGGTCACGCTGTCAATGAAGTTGCTCTGTCGTTGGGAGAGGGCAATCGCCTTCACGGTCAGGAACAGGTAGACGATGACGCCGATGAGGAGGAGCACGAGCAGGGCGACCCCGACCCCAAGGATCACCCAGTAGAAGGCGGCGTTCTCGGACCCGAACGCCGCAGCAATGCTGACGAGCACCCACCCGACACCGAGGGCGAGGATCGACCCGATGAGGACAACGCCGAGGAGGATCGGCCAACCGGTCGAGCGGCGGGGTTCCATCGGTGACGCTCGAGGGGAAGGGGGCGGCGGGACCGACGCGTAGCTGGCTTTTGGAAACAAGCGCCGCCGCTGGATGCGGCGGCCGACACCCCCAAAAAAATCTCGGCTTTGGTGGAGGTGCGTCACGTGGAAAAAGGTCATGGATGACTTTTTCGACGGACAGCTAGTCTGCCGTGGATCGCCCCTCCCAGCCAGACTCCCTTGCCGCCGGATACAATAGCGGGCTTCTTCCCTGCCGCGTTCCCCCTCACCAGCCGCCCCCATGCCGTCGTCACCCCGGCCGGCCAAACCCCGCCCCGATCTCCTCCTCACGATCGAGGGCGCCGAGGTCCGATTCGAGTGGCGGGGAGACCGCTGGGCCCACGCCGTCCGTTTCGACCGTCCGGCTGGTGGACCGATGGCAGGGCTCTGGCACTCGATCGAGGGCCCCGGCGACACCAGCGGCGACGACCGCTGGCCCGCCTCGCCGGTGTTGGTTGAGCTCCACTCCCACCCC
>CANGGC010000083.1 GCA_947453125.1 Planctomycetaceae bacterium
CTATCTCTACCTCGACAGCCTTGTTTCTTGGCTCGGGCGGCGCCGGATCGCCGCTCCCGCTACCGTCACGCCATCTCCGGTTCCATCCTCCACCTGACCGCCGCCGTTGGGGCGTCAGGACTTTTCGAGGATGAGGAGCGATCGGGGGAAGATCGTCCAGGTCGTCGCCGGTCGGGCGTCCGTTTCGGTGCGGTAGGGATCGGTCGTCGTGACGGTCATCGCGGCACGGCCGTAGTTGGCTAGGACGAGATGGAAGCCGCGGTTGGCGAACGCCGAGGCAACGACGCCTCCTGGGAGCGGGGCGGCGAACAGGTCGCTCTCCCCGATCTCGAGCCATGCCCAGGTTCCCTCCTCGACCAGCGGCAGGTAGCGATCGAGCCATCGTCCCCAGCGGACCCTCGTTTCCGGGCTGCCGGGGACCTCGTCCCAGGCAGAGTAGGTGTGGAGCGAGGCGGGATCGGATTCCCACCGCGCCTGTGCGTCGCGGCAGCGCTTCAGCCAGAAGTCGTCGTTGTAGGTGACGCCGGGGACGCTTCCCCGAGCGCCTGTGAAAATCCTCCCCCCGAAGGTCACCGGGAACTGCAGGTAGGGGATCGACTGGAGATAGGGTTCGTCGATCGATTCCAGGCTCGTGAATCCCATGTCGAGGCAGGGGACGACATACGGCGGATGAGTTTTCACGGTCTCGCGGAGGGCATCGGCGTTGGTCACTCCTTCCCCGACCCAGAGGTAGTCGTAGGTCACGAGGTCGGTGAGTGGCTTGTCGGCTCCATCAACATGGAGCTTGACGATCCCTCCTCGCCGCTTGACGTCGGCGTAGATGAGCGCGAGGAGATCGGCGAAGGCGCCATCCTCCTCCGCCGTCTCGTGGAAGGCGGCGATCTCGTCGGCGGCCGGAGGCATCTGCCGTTTTCGCTCGTGGCGGTTCATCAGGTAGCCACCGTCGATGTAGATGCCGTCGGCTCCCCATTCGTCGATGACGCGGGCGATTTTCTTGAGGACGAATGACCGCCAGCCGGGGCTCGCCGGCGAGCATCGGGCCATGTTCCAGTAGCCGACGATGAGGACGTCGCCCGGACGCCTCCAGGCGGGGTCGAAATCCGGATCGGTGGTCTGGAGGAAGCAGGTGGAGACGTAGGTCAGAACCCGGAAGCCACGGGCGCGCGCCATGGCGAGGAACCGCCGGTATCCCTCGGCGTTGACCGGCGAATACTTGTCGCCGCCAAACAGCCGCAGTGAATCGTTCCAGTCGTCGAACACCTGGATCACCTGGACGCCGAGGGCGGCGAGCCGGTCGAGTTCGGCCTCGTCCTCAGGCCCCGGGTTCCATGGGGCCGTAGCGGGGTATTCGCCGAGGTTGTAGCAGCACTGGGCAGGGAGGTAGTTGGTGACCAGATGCCGGCGGAGGCAAGAGCGGATCCGTGTCGTGCCGTGGCCGATGTTGAGCAGACGCCGGCGGTGGTCGGCTTCCGAATAGTCGGTGAGGAGGCGCGGGGTGGTGGGGCGCGGGGGCGCCGTCGGCGGATCGGCGGCCGTCGCCGGGGTGGGCAGGCCCGCAGCCGCGGCGATCCCGCCGGCGGCCGTGGTGGTGCGGAGGAAGTCGCGTCGCTGCATCGGAAGTGTTCCCGGGGAAAGGAGGTCTCGGATCCGGAGCGATCAGGCGAGGATGTCGCGGACGACCGTGCCGGAGACATCGGTGAGGCGGTGGTCGCGGCCGGCGTGGCGGTAGGTGAGCCGCTCGTGGTCGAGGCCCAGCAGCCAGAGGATCGTGGCATGGAAGTCGGGCATCGTCACCTTCCCCTCCGCCACGTAATAGCCGAAGTCGTCTGTCTGTCCATGGGCAACGCCCCCCTTCACGCCGCCACCGGCCATCCAAACGGAAAAGGCGTGGGGATGATGATCGCGGCCGTCGGAGCCTTGAGCGGCCGGCGTCCGGCCGAACTCGGTGCCGAAGATCACGAGCGTATCGTCCAAGAGGCCGCGGGTCTTGAGATCGGAAAGGAGGGCGGCGATCGGCTGGTCGACCTTCTTCGCGTTGGTGGTGTGGTTGTTGCGGAGGTCGCCGTGGGCGTCCCAGTAGTTGCGCGGGTAGCTGAAGTTGACCTGCACGAACCGCACCCCCGCCTCGAGACAGCGCCTTGCGAGCACACACTGCCGGGCGTATTCGTCGGTCGGCTCGACGCCGACGCCGTAACGGGCGAGCGTCCCGGCCGTTTCCCGCTCGATCTCGAACACCCCCGGTGCCTCTGCCTGCATCCGCCAGGCCATCTCGAATGATTCAATCCGGGCCTCGAGCCGCGGATCGGCACCTGCCAGCGCCGCATGGCGACGGTTGCGGGCGGCAAGGAGATCGAGCTGGAGCCGCTCGAGTGCCGGATCCTCCGACGAGACGAGGTTCGAGAGGCGCGTCGACTTGAAGTCGGTGCTGCCGTCGCCGATCCGCGTTCCCTGGAAGCTCGCCGGGAGGAACGCCGAGCCGTAGTTCTGCGTGCCGCCGTGGTAGAGCGAGGGGGAGAGGCTGATGAATCCGGGGAGGTTGTCGTTCTCTGATCCCAGTCCGTAGAGCGTCCAGGCGCCGAGGCTCGGCCGGGCGAAGACGCCGGAGCCGGTGTTCATGGCGAGCAGGGCCGGCCCATGCGACACCTGATCGCCGCCGTGCATCGAACGGATGACGCACAGGTCGTCGGCATGGCTGCCGATCAGCGGGAAAAGATCGCTGATCTCGAGCCCCGACTGGCCGTAGCGGCGAAACTCCCACGGCGAGGCGAGAAGATTGCCGGTGGGGGCGAACTCGAACTTCGGCTTCGGCAGCGGCAGCGACTGGCCGTTCATCGCAGCGAGCATCGGCTTGGGATCGAACGAATCGACATGTGAGATCCCACCATGCATGAACAGGAAAACGACGCGCTTCGCCCGGGCCGGGAAGTGGGGGGGCTTGGCCCCGAGCGGGGAGCCGATCGCCCCTGACGCACGGGCCACTCCGAAGACCTGCTCGCCAGCGAGAAGGCCGAGGAGCGCCGTGTGACCGAAGCCGCAGGCGCTTTGTAGGAGCCATTCTCGACGTGGGATCGTGGGCATGACGCGGCTCCGGTCAGTCGAGGTAGGCAAACTCATTGGAGCACAGCAGCGCCTGACACCAGCTCTGCCAGGCTTCCTCGCGGCGCGTGTCGGCGGGGCGGGCCTGCCCGGCAGTCGTTTCCATCCAGGCGGCGACGTAGGCAAGCGCCTCGGTAATCTCCTCCGGGCTCGCGCGGCGGCCGAGAGCCCGGGCATGGGCCCGATCGATCCGGCCGCTGTCGTCGAGGCTCGTATCGGCGAGGAGCGAGCGGGCGAAGACGAGAGCCTGACCGCGGACGAACGGACTGTTGACGAGGAATAGCGCCTGCGACGGGACGGTCGTTTCGTTACGGACGGCGGTGACGCCATTGGGATCGGCGGCGTCAAACAGCGCGAGGATGTCTGGAAGCATGTTCCGCACCGCCGGAAGATAGAGGCTCCGCTTCGTGAACGTCGTGTAGACGGGATCGTCGACGGCGAGCCGGTTCGGCTTGATCATCGCCCCGATGTCCTCCGCCTTCTCCACGAGCACCTTCGCGCTCTCATCGCTGCCGGGCGTGCGGTCGAGGCCGCCGCTGGCCGCGAGGATCGCGTCGCGGAGCTGCTCGGCGGTGAGCCGCCGGCGAGTCATCGCGGCGACCGTCCGCCCGTCGGGATCGGCCTCGCGGATCGCCGCAGACGCCGCAGCCCGGCGGTACGCAGCAGAGTTGAGGATGAGTCGGTGGAGGGCCTTGACGCTCCAACCCGATTCAATGAACCGGCAGGCGAGCCAATCGAGGAGTTCGGGGTGCGACGGCGTCTCGCCGCGGGTGCCAAAGTTGTCGCTCGTCGCCACGAGCCCACGGCCGAAGTGTTGCTGCCAGATCCGGTTGACCATGACCCGCGCCGTGAGCGGGTTTTTGTCACTGGCGATCCAGCGGGCCAGTTCCAGCCGACCGCTCCCGCCGGAGGTGATGAAAGGTGTCTGTTCTTGGTCCGTGCCTCCGCCCGGAGCCTCGCCGGTGGCCGCCTTGAAGAGTCCGGGGATGTCCCGGGGGACGGTCGCCCCGAGCTGAAAACGGTTGCCGCGGAGGTGGACGCGGAGGTTGCGGGGGAGTGTTTCTTTCGGAGCCATGACCATGATCGGGTCACGGCCGTCGCCGGCCGGCACCGGATACTCCCACCACATCGAGGCGTTGCGGGCCTCGTTCTGGAACGGCTCGGTGCTGCGAAAGATTCCGGCGAGGGCGTAGTAATCGGTGGTGCGGACTGCGTCGAACTTGTGATCGTGGCAGCGGGCACAGGCGAGCGTGAGGCCGAGGAAGGCCCGGCCGGTGACATCGATCTGATCGTCGACGATGTCGAGCCGCGACTGCTCCTTGTCGGTTTCTGCGAGCGCCTTGGGGCCGATCATCAAGAAGCCGGTGGCGATCGTTCGCGCGGTATCGGTGGCGGCGTCGCCGCTGGAGGGGAGGAGATCGCCGGCGAGTTGTTCGACGAGGAAGCGGTCGTAGGGAAGATCGCGGTTCCAGGCGTCGACGACCCAGTTGCGGTAGCGCCAGGCCTGCGACATCACGGCGTTGGCATCGTTGGCGGTGGTCTCGGCGAAGCGGACGACGTCGAGCCAATGACGCGCCTGCTGCTCGCCGTAGTGGGGCGAGGCAAGGAGACGGGTGACGACCTCGCTCCAGGCATCAGGCGAGGTGTCGGCGAGGAAGGCGGCGGTTTCGGCCGGCGTCGGCGGGAGCCCGGTGAGGTCGAAGGTCACCCGCCGCAGGAGCGTGGCCAGATCTGCCTTGGGCCCCGGTAGCACTCCCAGGGCCTCGATCTGCGGTTGGAGGAAGCGATCGATCGCCGTCGGCGCGTCCTGACTGCGGGGAAAAGGGGGGGAAGGATCGACGAGCGGTTGGTAGGACCAGTGGGCCCGTTCGGCGGCGGTGTAGGTGGAGCGGGGGGCACGGTGGGGGCCGCCGAGATCGAGGGCGTACTTGTCGCCGAGCCAGGCTTCGAGTCCGACGCGGCTTGGATCGTCGAGGGCGGAAGAAAACACGAGGGCCTCGCCGACATCCCCCTCGATCGATCCGCACCACGACACCGCCTTCCCGAGGAAGGCGCCGATGTCGGTGCGGTGGCGGATGGCGGGAATGCCATCGCGCCCTTCGAGCTCGCCCGAGGGGGGGCGGACTTCGCGGCCGTCGATGAACAGTCGCGTGGTCGTGCGGATCGGGCCCGGCTGCTTGACGCCGATGATCAGCGTCGGCCGGCCGAAGGAGGCCTTGAACGAGCCGTTGCCGGCCGAGGCGTCGTTCATCCAGCCGCCGGCGAAGCGGAGGGCATGCTCCTCGGCGCGGTTGATCTGGAGGACGGCCGCCAGGGGGCGGCCGGGATCGGCGCCGGGATTGGCGGGGTCGCCGACCCCCAGGATCCCTTCGAAGGGCGGCCCGATCTCGTGGGGGCGGAGATTGACGACGACGGCGAGCGTCAGGCTCGCGTCCCCCGCCACGGGGATGGGGAGCGCGGGGGAGGAGGCGTAGCCTGTGGCGGTGGTGAAGCGGACCGCGGGGCGGCGCGCGATGGCGCTTTCGCGCACGAACGTCCCGGGGAGCCCTTGGCCGTCGGTGCGGATCCCTTTCGTGGCGCTCGTATCGCGGCCGTGGCCGCTCGAATCGGGCCAGACCGGCACCGGGGCGCCGTCGTCGAGAGCGAGCGTGTCGGTTCGCAGCCAAAGCTGCACGGTGTGTGAAAGCGTCGGGCTGTTGGGCGCGATCGGTTCGATGACGGGCTGGCGTGGGGCCTGCGGCGCGGCTGGGGTGTCGGGGCTCTCGGGCCAGGGAGCCCCGGCGGTCACCCAGGCGATGATCGCCTCGATCTGCGGCTGCCCGAGCCGACCGTCGGGAGGCATCTCGAGGCCATCGGTATGGCTCACTGCCCGGATGAGGAGGCTTTCGAGCGGGGGCTTGCCCAGATCGATCGCCGGGCCAGAGTCGCCCCCGCGGACCACCGCCGCGCGCGAGTCAAGCCGCAATCCCCCCTTCGCCTCGTCGCCCGCATGGCAGGCATGGCAGCGCTCGATGAGGAGCGGACGGATGACACGCTCGAAGGACTCGTCGGCAGAGTCGGCCGCGCGCGACGGCGCGGCGAGGGTGGCAAGCAAAAACGCGACGATCGACAGCAGGCGACGCATGGATCCCCCTCTGGCCACCGGAGCAGCGGGGCCGGCCAGAACCAAGTCTCCCTCCATCAGCCCTGAGGGTCAATTTCGACGGTGTCGAGGAGGGGATGCGTTGCCGTTTCCCGCCGCCGCTTCACGGGGGCGGTGCCGTCGGCCGGTTGGGGCGTGGATCACTCGGGCAGGCTTCCGACGTCATCGGGTTGAAACCCAGAGGCCGAGATCGTCGTTGCCGTCTGTGCCGACGTCGGCACCGGCCTTCGTTGACGGGCCACCGTCATCCTCGCCGTCCTGGCCGACCCACCACACAACGAACCCCTCGTCGACCTTCTTCATCCGCAGCGATTGGCTCGTGGTGAAGGGATCGCGGGGAGGGAATGGCAATTCCTCGGGCACGAGGTCATCGAGAGAATTGGGGAGGTGACCGGTCTTCAACCGGTGACGGGTGGCGGCGACGACGACACGCGTGGCGCTGACACAGGCGTCGACTTTCGTTTGGTGACCGAGAAAGGACGGCCAGACGCACGACAACGTCTGGTTCAAAATGCCCTGATCGATCCGGTCGTCGACGTGGGGCAAGGAACGCACGACGTCCTCCCAACGCAACGTGCCGGAATCGACATCGGCCGCCACCCGTTCAACACGCCGGAGCTGCGCGCGGAATCGCTCCAGATCGGATCGAATCAGGAACGCCCTGTAGAGCATGCCGAGAAACGCCGCCGCGGGAGCGTCGTCGCGCGGGATGTTCGCGTAGCCGCCGTCGACCTCGCCGAGCGTCATTCGGTGCGTGGCGACGGCGGCGAAGACAGCGAGCCCCCAGGCCTCCTCTTCGAGAATCGGCCGGATCAGCGGCGGCATCGGGGCGAACGCCTCTGCCAGTCGCGTGTCCTCGAGAAGCGGCAGGTCGGCCGGCTGCAGTTCGGAGCAGACGCTGGCCAGCGTGTGGCAGGCGCGATCGACGAGGTTGGCGGCCATGAGGCGCCCAATCACCCGCTCCATCTCCATGGCGTGGCCGGCGAGCCTCCGGATCCGGAGCACGTCCGCGATCGCGTCCTCCGGTCGCCCCTCTCGGGCCGCCCGCCGCGCGGCGAAAGAGAGGAGGCGGGCATGGTGACGGAACATCGGGTCGCCCGTGGGGAGGGACAAGGAAGACGCCCGAGCCCAGTCGCCGTCGAAGCGACAGATGTCGCGGTCGGTGGCACGGCGGATGAGGTCGAGGGCGCCTGTATGTCGAGCGAGGAACTCCCCCGCCTGCCGGGAGCCGACGTCCGGGTCATCGTCCCAGCCGTCGTGACGGTACTCGGGATCGTCCTGGAGCAGCGACTCGGCCTGCCGGTAGAGCGCGGCTGCGTTCACCGTCGCGGGAACGGGGGGAAGCCGGTTCGCTTTCAGGATCGCCGCCCCCTCGGCGTACCAAGCGACCGCCTCGAGGGCCGATTGCCGCTCGAGGTGAGCGATCGTCGCGGCGGTGCCGATGGCGGCCGAGGCGGCGAGGGCGGCCAGAGGGACGACCGGCCAGCGACGTGCGGCGCCGGCCCCGGCCAATCCCGCCGGCCGCTGCCCGGAAGCAAGGATCCAGATGCCGCCGACAATCGCCGCGAGCGTCGTCGCCGCGACCGGCAGCAACCGGTTATCCGGGATCCAAAAAGGGCCGAATGCTAGCCGGACGGTGATCGACAGGAGCGGCATGAGGACCATGAGCGGCACGACCATGCCCACGATCAGAAGC
>CANGGC010000084.1 GCA_947453125.1 Planctomycetaceae bacterium
CTCTTGCCGTCGACCCGCTGCGACTTGGAAACCAGTTCGATCCTCGATTGCCACTTCCGCGCCTCGCGCGCGAGCATGTCGGCAGGCCGGGCATGGAGCCCCTGCTTCAATCCCACCACGACATCCCGGGAGACCGCCTGCTGCATCGAATGCCACCGCTGCCGTCAGGAAACCATGCCATGGTTGTCGGCCGCCTCCAGCAGATGCTGGATGTCAGCCGGCGCCTTCGCCGCCTTCAATTCCCGACAGAACGCATCATCGCGCAGTTGCCGGGAGATGTTTTCAAGCGCCCGCAGGTGCTGCCCCGGCTGATCGGGGGGAGACACCAGCAGGAAGAAGAGATGCACAGGATCGCCATCGAGGCTGTCGAAGTCGATCCCTTCCTGGCTCACCGCCACCGTACCGACGAGTTTGTCGACGCTCGGGTGCTTCGTATGCGGCACGGCAACCCCCCGACCGATGCCGGTGGTGCCCAGGTCCTCGCGTTTGAGGATCGCCTTGACGATGCTTTCGAGGTCGCTCGCCGGGATCCGGCCGGCTTCGACCAGCGCCGTCGCCATCTCCCGGATCACACCCTCCTTCGTCGACGAATCGACATGGGAGCGGATCGCACCAGACGCGACGAAATCGGAAAACTTCATGCTGTGGTTTCTCGTGGGGATTCCCGATCCGGTCCGGCACGGCCCGGGGGCCGGGCCGTCGATCCGTGGTCGGCGCACCCGGGCCATGGGCCGGGATGCTCCGGGGCCGCCCCGTGCCCCGTGCCTCCGGGGCGTTCATCGGGGAGCCACGCGGGAATCAGACTTTTCTCGACGACTGGACGTGCTTGTGGTCCCTGGTCTTTTCCTTGTGCTTGCGGAGTTGTTGCTCGAGTTTCTGCACCGCGCCATCGACACTCCGCCACAGATGCCCCGACACCTCGTGGCTGACCATCTCGTGGAAGTGTTCCGCCGAGGCGACGATCTCGACGGCGGGGAGCGCCGGGTTTTGGAGATCGACGGTGACGTTGAGAGCTGTCAGCCCGTCGAAGTAGCGCTTCAGCCGCGCCACCTTCGTGGTGATCTTCGACTGGGTAGCTGGGCTGAGCTGCCCATGCCGTGCCGAGAGTTTCGTCTGCACCCGGAATGTCCTTCCAAACCAACGGGGAACGCCCGCCTCGTGGCAGGCCTGGAACGGCCGTTTGCCCTGCCGAGGGAGCATACCACTGGCCGTGACGCTTCGACAAACCACGGGCGGCAGACGGCCCCGGCAGGCATCTTTCCCCTCTCGCCGCCCGTTCTGTCGCTCTCAAAATCGCTTCCGGAGCCCTCCAGCCGGCCCCCAAGGCCCCCCTGGCCGGAGATGGCGGGCTCCCATTCAGCCCGTCACCGACTCCGCCGGACCCCCCCCTTCGCCTGAAGGGATCGCCACCACGCCACCCCGTCGCGGCGGGCCTCGTCGGGGGCCTCGGGGCGGAAACGGGCCCGATCAAAGACCGACGGCTCGACGACGTCGACGAGATCTTTGAGGGCATAGCGGCGAACGACGAGCTCCTGCGCGCTCAGTGCCTCGACGAGCGTCGCATCGGCGCCGGAGGCGAGGTCGGCGTCGTCAGGGCCGCGGGCCATCGCCATGAGGAGCTCCACCTGGCCGGCCGGGCCCCGATCCTCCCAGGCCTTGCGAAGCCGGGCGGCCGATTCCGGGCCCCGGGCGAGGGCAAGGGGGATCGTGGCAGCTTCGAGGGCCGACCACTGCCGCCCCTCGAGCCGCCGCGCCGGCTCCTCGGCGCAGAGCATCTCAACCGCGACGTCGTAGCTCCCCTCGAGGGCGAGAAGGATCGCAGCGAAGGCGCGGTTCTCGACCCTCCGATCGATCGCCATCGCGAGGACGACCTCCTCGAGCCCGGCCGCCGACTCGCTCCCCACCGGGAGGGCCGCGAGCCTCGTGGCGAAGCTTTCCACCGCGTTGCGTTCCAGCGGCTCGATCCGCTCCCCGCCGATCGCCCAGGGGGGCACCCGCCCCGATGGAAGAAGCGCCACCGCTTCCGGCCCGGTCGACTCCCAGTGGAGCCCCCCGCGGGCCGGGAGTTCGACCGGGGCCACGTCGTTGCCGGGGGCCCAGCGGACGGCTCTCCCCACGGCGATGACGTCCGCGATCGTCGGCGTCGGCGTCTCACCAAGCCCGGGCCTCCAGGCGAGGGCCGTCTCGGCCATCACGGCTCCGTCGAGGCCCCCGGCGACCGTTCCGGCGATCCCCCCGGCGACGATTCCCAGTCGGGCGTCCGCTTTCGCGGCCCGGGCCACGATCCGCCCTTCGACGACGCCAATCCGCGGGGTGCCATCGGCATCGGCCGCGAGCGTGATCCGCGATCGGGGGAGGACACGCACCGACACTCCGGCGATGTTGAGCTCGGGGTGCATTCCCGGGGGAACGATGAGGTCCTCACCCGGGCGGAGCGGCGTGCCGACGCCGATCGGCACCCACCACGACCGCTCTCCCTCGGCGACGCGCCGCAGGAGCAGGCCGTCAGCGGCGACAAACCCGAGGCTCTCCGCCGCGGCCCCGCCGTCCCCTTCGAGGCCGACGGCGCCGGCCACGGCCTCGAGCCCGCCGTCATCCATTGCGGGCGCCCCGGCATCAGCCGCGGCTGCCGGCGGCTGACGCCGGGGGCGGACGCCACCGGCAATCGCCAAAGCCTCGCCGGCCCGCACCTTCTGCGGGCCCGCGGCCGCGATCTCCGCCGGAGCGACCATCGCCGCGCCGGCGTTCTCGTCCTCCGGGGGGCCTGCGGGTGCCTCATCGATCAGGCTGCCATCGGGAAGCTCCGGAGCGGCAGAAGCCGCCAACGCGTCGTCTGGGGAAAGCGCCCCCGGATCCCCATCGGCCTGTTCGAGGAGATCGGCCAAACCCCGCCGGGGGCGCTGGTCGCCGCCGGCGATCGCCGCAGCCGCTTCGGCCCCGCGCTCCTCGGCCTGCGGCGGGATGTCGGCCGGCGCCGCGCCTTCTCCGCCAGCCTTGGCGCCGGCAGCAATCCCGGCCGGAGGCTCAGACTCGACGGCGGGGCGGGGATCGATGCCGGCGAGATCGGCCTTGGGGAGCGAAGGCGTGCGGAACAGCCCGGCCGACTGCGCGAGGAGCGCCGCGAGCACGGTGAGGAGCGCCAACGCCGAGCCCGCCAGGGCCCAGGCCCCCCAAGGGGTGCGTTTGCCGGCCGCCGGTTCGGTCGTGCCGACGGCAGCCTTGGCCGCCGGAGCGGGCTGGCGATCGCGATCGCGAGGGGGCGGCGGAGCGCTGGTCGGCTGGGGAGCTTCGGCGCGATGTGGCCCGGCTCCGCGCGGGTCGGGGCGATTGGCCGCCAAGACTTCCGGATGGGCGGCGACCCGATGCTGCATCGCCTCGAGGAGGCGACGGCGGTGGGGGGCGTCGAGCGGGGGGAGCACCTCGGGGTGCTTGGCGACCTCGGCGAGGATCGTATGGCAGGCGGCGACCTCGGCGAGGTGCATGTCCGACTCGAGGCAGATCGTTTCAAACGCCTCGAGCCGGTCGGGGGCGAGGGTGTTGTCGAGATATTCGGCCACCGAATCGGGATCGACGGCCAGCCCCTTCCCTTCGATGCGGGGGGCGGAGAGATGGGGATTGCCGACGCAGCCCCCGATCCGCTCGACGAGCTTCCGGGCCACCGGGCTCTCTTCCACCTTCTCACCGAGCTGACGCTGATCCTCAGGGGGGAGGACGCCATCCATCCAGGCCAGAAGAGTGCGGAGAGTGAGACGCATCGGGGAACTCCGAAAAGGTCCACAAAGGGCCACGCGCAAGGGGACATGATGGGAGTGGGCGCCGGGCGCCGATTTCGTGCGGCATACCCCCGGAAAAACGAAAAACCTTGCGGCCTCGTAAGGATCGTGAAAAACTTCTCAGGCGGGGCGATCAACCCTCGCCCGCGAGACGTATACGATTGGACATTGCTCGAACGCAGGGGAGGCTCTCGATGACCGATCTGTCCCGGCTTCGCCAGCAGGCGATCCTGCGACATGCTGCTGGCTACGTCGAACTGGGTGAACTGCTCGTCGAGAACGATAAGCCGGTCCCGGCGACGGCGGCCCGTCTCCTCGAGCGCGCCCTTGCCACCCTCGACGAGCTTCCTGAAGCGGAGCGGTCGATTCCGGCAGCGGCCCTCCTCCGCGGCGAGACGCTGCGGGCGCTCGGCCATTGGACGGAGGCCCTCGAGCCCCTCGCCGAAGTTGTCGAGGGGGATCCGCAGCGTGTCGAGGCCTGGCTCGGCCTGGGCTGGTGCCTGAAGCGGCTCGATCGGCTTCCGGAGGCGATGAACGCTCTCAAGCGCGGCCTTGAGATCGATCCCGATCAGGCGATCCTCCATTACAACCTTGCCTGCTACCTCTCCCTCTCCGGCGATCCGGCGACATCGGTCGAGCATCTCGCCAAGGCGATCGCACTCGACGATCGCTACCGCGGGCTCACCGAAGCGGAGCCCGACTTCGACCCGATCCGCACCGATCCCCGCTTTCTGGCCGCCACTCATCTGGCCTGCTAGCAGGCGGTGGATGAACAGCCACGCCGCTGGATGCGGCGGCCGACACCCCTGAAAAACCTCGGCTTTTTCGGGGGTGACCCACGTGGAAAAAGGTCATGGATGACTTTTCCCACGGACTTTGGGATCAGCCAGATCGGCGGCTGGACGGGGCTGCCGGGCCGATTTGCTCTTCCGGTCGACGATCGGTTCTTATGGGGGCATGACCAGCCCCGCGCTTCAAGACATCGTCGCCCTCCTCGGCTGCCCCGCCGCCGGCAACCCGGCGCAATATCTCTTCGCACGGGCGATCTCCGCCGCCGGGCTCGACTGGCGGTTTCTGACGTTCGACGTTCTCCCGGAGCGCCTCGCGCAGGCCCTCGGAGGCATCGATGCGATGGGCTTTCGGGGCTGCCTCCTCTCGGGGGCCCTCCAAGAAGGAGCGATGGGAGAGGGGCAGATCGGGCTGTTATCGCATGCCTCGCCGGCCGCCCGGTTTGCCGGGGCGGCGAGTCTTGTCGAGCACCAGGCCGGGGGGCTGTTTGGCCACATGACTGATGGCCGGGGAATCGTCGAGGCGCTCCGGGCCCATGCCGATCTCGCGGCCGCCCGGGTGGTGATCGCCGGGGCCGGGCCGACCGGCCGGGCAACGGCCCTGGAGTTGGCTCTGGCCGGCGTCGCCGAGATCCTCGTCACCGATCGATCGCCGGAGCTGGCCACGACCCTCGTCGAGCGGCTCCGTGAGCTCGACACCTCCGCCGAGATCACGCTCCTCTCCGCCGAGACCCCGATCGAGATTCCCGAGCGTGCCGGGATCGTCGTCGTCTCTCGGGGGCAGGACGAATCCCCGGCGATCTTCAGCGGGCTCCGCGCCGATCTCGTCCTCGCCGACACCGATCTCGTCGAGCAGCCGTCGGTGGTCGTGGCGGCCGGGCAGAAGGCAGGCTGCTGCGTCGTCGACGGCCTCGAGGTCCATGTGGCGAAGATCGCCATCGACTTCCAGGTGCTCACCGGCACCGAGCCAGACACCGACATGCTCCGCGAGGCGCTCGAGGAATTCTTGAGCGCGTAGCCGACCGGATCGGTTGCTGGCTCGGGCTCACCCTGCCGGCGTGAGCCGGGCGAGCTTCGCTTCGAGGGCGGTGACGCCGGCCCGGACGTCCGACACCGGATCCTCGGCCAGGCTTTTCAGCTTCGCGAGAATCCCCTCCGGGAGCGGGCTGTGGGTGGCATCGACGAGGAGCGCCAGGCCGCGGAGGGCATTGAGGACGACCAGGGCCCGCTTGTAGCGCTTCGATTGGGCGACGTCGTCGCGGGCCTCCGGTTTCGGCGCCGGCTGGTCCGGGAGGGAGAGCATCTCTTCGAGGGTGTCGAGGGAGGCTTCGTCGCCGAGGCGGGCCAGGGCCAGCGCGGTGTTGTAGCGGACGTCATCATTGGCATCGGCGAGGAGGGCATGGAGCCGGTCGTCGGCCGGGCCGGTCCCCTTCGCCCCGACAACGCCGAGCGTGAAGGCTGCCGCCGAGCGCAGACCGGCATCCTCGGAGCGCGAGGCGGCCACGACGGCATCGGCCACGTCCGCGCCGGAAGGAGAGCCGCCGGCTGCGACGAGGTTTGTCGAGAGGACGGCGATCGCCTCGATGGCGGCGCGGGCTACCTGGGGCTGGGTGGTGTCCTTGGCCCGTTCGAGGAGAGGGGCGAGGGCCTCGGGAATCGTGAACTCGCCGAGAGCGCGGCAGAGATAGACGCGGAGCATCTGCGACTGCTCGCCGGTCCGGCCGCTCTTTGATTCGTCGGCAAGAATCCGGCCGAGTTCGCCGGCGAGGGTGGCATCGGCCTTGAGCGCCGCCCCTCCCGGGCCGCGGAGATCGTTGGCGAGGTTGAGGGCCGCCTGCCAGCGTCCCTCATTGTCGCGCCGGAGCGTGCGGACGTAGGCCTGCGGGTCTTGGCCGAGATGGGCGAGCCAGTGGAAGGTGAGCCAGACGCCGACGATGATCGCAACGATCAGCCCCGGCACGAGAAACAGCTGCACGAGAAACCCCGCGCTCGGCGGTTCGACCGGCGGGAGGAGGTGGTCCGGCGACATCGGCCGGCGGGACTTGGAATCGTCGGCGGGGGCTGCCATGGAGCGGATCAGAGGAGGGAGCGTGGTGAAGAATGGGCCCTTCAGTCTATACCCGCCGCGGCCGGCAGGCCTGACAGTGGTGTTTTCCCGGCCGCGCGGTTCTGATTTTGTCCGACACGGTCGGCCTCGATCCCGTTTCGGCCGGCAACTCCGTTTCAAAATTTCGCCTGGCTCAATCCCGATGGCCTCAGCCGCCCCCCCTTCCCCTCCGCCACTGTGGCTCGATGCGGCGGCCGCCGACGCCCTCCTCCCGGGGAGCGGTGGCGGCGACGTGATCGCGGCGCTGGCGCTCGATGAAGCCCTCCTCGAAGAGGCCCACGAGGGGGTGCGCGGAGAGACAGTCGTGCGCACCTGGATGGCGACACGGCCGGTGGTGGTGGTGGGGTCGTCGAGCCGGGTGGAGGAGGAGGTCGACGTCGCCGGGTGTGCCGCGGCCGGCGTGCCGATCCTGCGGCGGCCGAGTGGCGGGGCGACGGTGATCCTCGGGCCGGGGTGTGTGATGTGGTCGGTAGTGACGCCGCATCCCGCCGGGGTGCCGGCGGTGGAGCGGATTCATGCAGCGATGCTCGATCCGATCGTGGAGGCGCTTCAGTCGGCCGGGCTCCCGGTGTCGCGGCAGGGGACGAGCGATCTGGTCCTGGCCGTCGCGGAGAGCGGGGCGGCGGCGCTCATGAAAGTCTCGGGCAACGCCCTCCGCGTCCGGCGGCACGGGGTGCTCTACCACGGCACGCTCCTCGATGGCTTCGATCTGGCGCTCGCGGCCCGGCTCCTCAAACATCCGCCGCGCGAGCCCGACTACCGTGGCAAGCGGTCGCACGTGGCGTTCCTCGTCAATCTGGGGCTGGGGCGAGAGCGGCTCGAAGGGCTCCTCCGGCAGGCGTTCGGCGCCGTTGGTCAGCTCGGGGGGCTGCCACGGGAGCGGGTGGCGCGGCTGATCGAGGAGCGGTATGGCGATCGGGCCTGGACGCACCGTCTCTGATCGAGCGCTTCCGATCGGGCCGCCCGGGCTCCGGCTGATGGCGGCAGCCCCCGTTGGCCCAAGAGGTCCCCGCGATCCTCCCTCGAGAGCCCGGCTGTTCTGGCAAGCTGCGTCGACCTTGCCGGATGCGCGGTTTGCGATTCCCTGCTGATCGCGGGTCACCGAATCGGCGCTGGCCGGACGATGAAATCCCCGTTGGTGGGAAGGGGTGACGTCCCGGGCTGCGAAAGCCGCCTTTCGTCGCAGGAATCCGCCCGGTAGATTTCGGCCCCGATCGACAGGAAGTCGTTCGCAACAGATCGCTCGTCCGATC
>CANGGC010000085.1 GCA_947453125.1 Planctomycetaceae bacterium
GCGCGGGCACGACGCGGACAACATGGAGATCCCGCAGGCAGTCGTCGCCGCAGTCGCCGAGGGCGAGTTGGAGCGTGTCAGCCACCTGGCTGCAGAGCTGGAGATCTTTGCGGGAGTGGCCCGCGGATGGGACTGAATCGATGCCGGAATCCCGGAGATGGGAACGGCCGGAATATTTGTTGGACATGGTTTTTACACGTGGTTTTCTTTGGAAACGATCGGACGGATCAGGGAGAAGAATCGACACCACGGACGGGGCACGGAGGTGCCGGGGCCGTGGAACAAACAGGTGAGGCAACGGCCAGCGGTCATTCCCAGGGGCGACGAAGCCGCCGAAGGGAATGAGCCGAAGCGAAGCCCGAGGAAAATCTCCCGCAGGGAACGGCTCGTTCCAGAACCCGGACTGATGCCCGAGTCGGAAGCGCCACGGAGGAACGGCGTGCGTCAGGCCGAGCGGCCGACACGCACCGAAAAGGCCATGCAGTTGCGAGTAAGACGCGACATGGGATGGCCTCCTGCGGAAAAAAGAGCGACGGCGGCAACGAGCTCGAGCCGTCGACTGATCACTACGGGCACGTTATCGCCCTGGTTCGCTGCCGTCAAGAAATCTTTCGCAGAGAGAGTCGCCAGCCTCCAACTTCAGGCGAGCTGCCAGGTTCCCGAGACAGGTCGTCGGCAGTTCTTCCCGGACTTTCTCAGCGGAGGTGTCTGCCCGTTGTGGGTGGGGGGGTGTCTAGGATGCAGTCAGAAGAGGGGTGTCGGGGCGACCGCTCCGCTGCGGGCGGCTGCGTGTTGTCTGCTCTGCGGCGTGCCCTCCATCCCGTTTGAGCGAGTTTCGGAGGAGCCACATCATGGTCTGCCTTGACCGTCGGATGTCGATCGGGGATTCCGCGGCCAAGCGGCGCGGCGCGAGCGGATGGGCGGTCAGGGGGAGGCTCGTGGTGCTCGTCATCGCGGTGGCGACGGTCACCGCCACGGCATTCCTGTCCGGACGCTCGGGGCTGACCAGGGCGGCGGAGGGCGTCGAGCCTACCTCGACGCGGGAGACGCTCGAGCCACAGGAAGAGGTCTTGCGAGGGCCGATGACCTTGGAGGAATTGCCGCTCAGAAAATGTGGGTACCCAGCCTTCAGCCCCGACGGCGCGAGACTTCTCATCGCAGGGCGGCAACTGTGGAATTCCAGTGTCGTTGACATGACCACCGGAAAGGACCTCTTCAACGGGCTCCGGCCGGTCGCGGTCAGCCCTGCTGGCACGCGGGTGGTGGTCCTCGACGGCTCGACGGCTCGGCTCCTGGACTCAGTGACGGAGCAGGCGTTGGCGGTTCTCGAGGGGCATGGAACTTGCCAATGCCGTTTCGGAGGGCTTCATTCCGTCGGTTTCAGTCCCGATGGCACGAAGCTGGTGATTTGCTTCGACACCGAGACCCACTTGTGGGACGCGGCGACGGGGAAGACGCTGGCAGTGCTCGAGGGGCGTTTTCGCTCCTCTTCCTTCGCCTTCAGTCCAGACGGAACGCGGCTGGCAATCAGATTGGAAGGTGGCGACGAGGGCGTCGTCTGGGACTTGGCAACCGGAGAGGTGGTTGAGGTCAACGGCCTCAGGGGCAACTTGAGATTCAGCGGCGATGGCAAGCACGTGGTGTCAGAGACGCACCTCGTCATCCGATCGATCCCCCTTCGTCCGACGCGTGTAGAGCTCTTCGATGCGACGACCGGGGCATTTTTTGTGAGTGGCCATGTTCCAACTCGCCTGTCCCACACCTTCATGAGCCCGGATGGTTTGCGGCTCTTCATCAGCAGGAGCCGAGATTCGTCGAACTGGAGTGAGTTCTCCCTGCTCGACGCGGCGACGGGGGAGGAACTGGCGGTGCTCGAGGGGGACAAGCAACGGGGCTTGTCGGCGGCGTTCAGCCCCGACAGCAGGCGGCTGTCGACCTGCGACGGCTCGAAAACCCGGATCTGGGACGCGGCGACGGGGAGGGAGTTGGCGGCGCTCGAGGGGAGCCCGGGGCAGGAGGGGGACTTCGCCTTCAGCCGCGATGGCTCTCGCCTCGTAACCACTGGGGGAGCGATCCGGCTCTGGGACGTGGCGACCGGGAAGGAGCTGGCGGTGCTCGAGGGAGAAGGGGGCGGAGCCGTCGCCTTCACCCCTGATGGCACTCGTCTGGCAACCCTGAGAGGGACGACAATCCGGCTCTGGGATGCGGCGACGGGGAGGGCGCTGGTGGTGAGCGAGCAAGGCGAGAGCACTCCGCCGAGGTTTGGTTCCGAAAAGCTCCTCTTCAGCCCCGATGGCTCGCGGTTGGCGACTTTCGATGGAACAAAGACTCGTCTCTACGCCCTTTCGGGGTGGGACGCCCCTGCCATCCGGGAGCGGCTCGCTCCGATCGTGGCCGAATGGTTCTCGGCGGACGCCACCGGCGCGGCGGTGAGCGAGCGACTCGCGGCAGCGAAGGGGACGATGGCAGCCGATGATTGGCGGGAAGCCGCAATCCTCGTGCTGAAGAGAAGCTGGCAGCGGATCGAGGAGCGGCAGGAGGAGCGGCTCGCGGCGCTCCCGCAGGCTCTTCGAACACGATCTCCTGAGACGCTCGCGTTGTTTTCCGAAGCGGTTGACCTGGCCGGCGACGACGCCCGGCGGCTCAACGAGCTCGCCCGAGGTGTGGAACTGGCAGCCGGCGAAGGGGTGGATATCCCGGCACCGCTCCTCGCAGCCGCCACGGCCGCCACCCGGCGCGGCGTCGTGTTGCAGCCCAATGACGGCGCTCTGCTCGACACGCTCGCCCATCTCCTCGCCCGTCAGGGGCAGTTTGGCGAGGCGACCGCCTTTCAGGTGAGAGCGCTCGAGCACGCGACCGCGGATCAGCGCCCCGCGATCGCCGCCTTCCTCGCGGAACTCGAAGGGAAAGCCGGGCTGACGCCAGGAGAAAAGTGAGGGCGAAACGGAAGGCCGATCGAGCGCGGCCGATCGGCCCGTCACTTCCCGGCGCCGATTTTGTAGAGGTGCGACTTCGTGCGCAGGTAGAGGGCGCCGTCGTAGACCGCCGGGGAGGCCATGCAGCCGTCGGCGAGTTTGTTGGTCGCAAGGATGTCGTAGGGCTCGGTGGCGGAGAGGACCGTCGTTTGCCCATCTTGATCGGAGCAGTAGATCTTCCCGTCGGCGACGATCGGCGACGATGAAAACTCCCCGCCGAGGCGCTTCTGCCAGACCGCCTTGCCGGTGGCGGCGTCCAGCGCCGTGGCTGTGCCGGCATCGCCGACGATGAACAGCCGGTCGCCGAGGAGGAGCTGGCTCGAACGCGTGCCCGAGCCCTGAGCGCTCGTCCAGGCGATCTTCGAGCCGGTGACGTCGCCGGTGCCGTCGGGATGGACGGCGAGGAGCTTCATGCCGCCGGCGGCGGTGTTGAGATACACGAGCCCCGATCGGTAGAGCGGCCGGGCCGAGGCGTTCATCCCGCCATGCTTCACCCGCCAGATCTCGGCGCCGGTGACGGGATCGTAGGCGATCGTGGCGCCGGCACTGGGAATGATCACCTGCGCGCGGCCGTCGACGTCGATCACGCTCCCGGTGCCGTAGGCCTTTTTGGCGTCACCATCGTCGGTGCCGTAGTCGATGTTGCGGTCGTGCTTCCAGGCAATGGCGCCCGTGTGCTTGTCGAGGGCAACGACATACTGCACGTCGAAGCCGTCGAAGGGAACGATCAGCAGATCGCCATGGATGATCGGCGACGACCCGGGGCCGCGGTGGTGATCGCACCGCAGCGTCTCCTGCTTCCAGAGGATCTTGCCCGATTGAGTGTCGATCGCGGCGGTGCCTGAGCTGCCGAAATGGGCGTAGAGGGTGTGCCCCTCGAGGATCGGCGTGCAGGAAGCGGGGCTGTTGAAGGCGTGACAGAAGGCGGGCTCGTCGATCTCGAAGAGGGTGATGTCGCGGACGACCTTGCCGGTGGCGCAGTCAACGGCGATCGCCGAGAGCCGCTTGCCATCTTCGGTGGCGTTGGTCATCCAGACGGTGCCGTCGGCGATCACCGGGCTCGACCAGGCCTTCCCGGGGACGGCCGTTTTCCAGGCCACCCCCTGCTCCTCGCTCCACTCGACGGGAAGGTTTGTTTCGTGCGACACTCCATCCCCGGTCGGTCCCCGGAAACCGTTCCACGGCGTGTCGGCGGGTGCCCAGAGGCCGCAGCACGCCACGAGCAGGCCGGCGGCGACGCAGCCGCCGAGATGATGCCGCCCGGTTTTCTCTCGTGTCTTCCTTTTTGGAAACCTGAAACGCATGCCTTGGCACTCCGCTGAAGCTGGTCCTTCCGCCACCCACCCACGCCGCGACGGAAAGAATACGGTCCGGAGCCGGGGACGAACCACCCCCGTCCGGTGCCTGCTGGCGCTTGTGCTGTTTGCAGCGTCCTTCGCGTGGCCCGCAACCGCCGGCGACTGGCCACAGATCCTCGGGCCCGATCGCAGTGGCCGCGCGGCAGCCGACGAACGCCTCGCCGACTCCTGGCCGGCCGACGGGCCGAAGGTGGCCTGGAAAAAGGGAGTTGGAAGCGGGTACGCCGGAATCGCCGTCGCCGAAGGACGGGCTTTCCTGTTTCACCGCCAGGGGGCGAAGGAAGTCGTCGAAGCCCTCGATGCCGCCACCGGCGAGACGCTCTGGAGCGCGGGGTATGCGACGACCTTCCGCCCGCAGGTGGGAGGGGGAGACGGCCCGCTCTGCGTGCCGGTCGTCGCCGGCGGCACCGTGATCACGTACGGCGCCCAGGGGGTGCTGTCGGCCCACGACGCGGCGACCGGAAAGCAACTCTGGCAGCGGCGGACGCACGAGGAGTATGACGCCCAGGAAGGCTATTTTGGCGCCGGGAGTACGCCGGTGGTGGCCGGAGGGCTCGTGATCGTCAACGTCGGCGGGACGAAGGTCGCAGGGAAGAAGGCCGACTGCGGCGTGGTTGCCTTCCGCCTCGATTCCGGGGAGCCCGCGTGGACGGCGACAGCGGAGCCGGCAAGCTACGCGGCGCCGGTCGCGATCGAGGTTGATGGCGCGCTGCGGGTGGTGATGGTGACGCGATACCAGTGCCTGCTCCTCGATCCGGCCACCGGAAAGATCGGCTGGAGCTTCCCCTTCGGGATGCGCGGGCCGACGGTGAACGCCGCCACGCCGGTGCTCGGGGATGCGAATCACCTCCTCGTTACCGCGTCGTACGGAATCGGCTCGGTCTATGCGTTGTTCGATGGCCGGGGAGTGAAGCCAGTGTGGGACGGCGCTGACAGCCTTGCCACGCAGTACTGCACGCCGGTCGTCGTCGGCAGCCATGCGTATGCCCTCGACGGCCGCGAGGATGGCCCGCCGGGCGATCTCAAGTGCGTCGAGACGGCGACTGGCAAGGTTGCCTGGGTTGAGAAGGGGTTTGGCTACGGGACGCTCCTCGCGGCCGATGGGAAGCTGATCGTCGTTCGCAATGATGGGAGCGTGAAGCTCGTGAAGGCGTCGCCGACGGGGCCCGAGATCCTCGCGTCGGCCCGCCCGCTGACAGGGAGCGTCCGGGCCCTCCCGGCCCTCGCAGGCGGCCGACTCTACCTGCGCGACGACAAGACGCTCGTCAGCCTCGACGTCGGGAAGTAACGGTGTGGGGCCTACCCTGCCCCGCCGCGGGCCGCCGGAAGGAAAGCCTTCCCTGCCCGATGTGGCCGCGAGGCGGTACGCTGACCAGACCGATCCAGCTCAAGCCCGAGGTTTCCCGATGTCGTTCTCGTCCGATCTCCGCGTTCTCTGGCACATGCTCTTCACCCCGATCAAGGGGGCGACGCATGCCGACCGGCTGAAGAGTTTTTACGAGGGACAGGCTGCCGACTACGACGGCTTCCGCGAGCGTCTCCTCAAGGGGCGAAGGGAATTGCTTGCCAGCCTCTCACCGGCCGAGGGGAGCGTGTGGGTCGATCTCGGCGGCGGGACGGGGGCCAATCTCGACGCCGCGCCGTGGCTCTCCAAATGCCGGAAGGTGTATGTCGTCGATCTCTGCGAGCCGCTCCTCGAGGAGTGCCGTCGCAGAATCACGGCCCGCGGATGGACGAACGTCGAGACCGTCGTGGCCGACGCGACGACGTTCAAGCCCGCTGAGCCGGTCGACCTCTTAACCTGCTCCTATTCGCTGACGATGATCCCCGACTGGTTCGCCGCCATCGATCAGGCGAGGGCGATCCTCCGCGACGGTGGCACGATCGGCGTCGTCGATTTTCATGTGTCGCGGAAGTATGTCCCCGAGGGGCGCACGCGTCATTCGTGGCTGACGCGGTCGCTGATCCCGATCTGGTTCTCGACCGACAACGTCCACCCCAGCCCCGATCACCTCGCCTATCTCACCCGGCACTTCGAGCGCGTGTCGCTCGACGAGGGCATGGCGAAGCTTCCGTACGTTCCCTTTCTGAGGGCCCCCTACTACCGCTTCGTGGGACGTAAAGCCACGCGGTAGGGATCAGGGGGCTCCGAGGGACCGTTGATTTTTCCCGTCCCCCAACCGACGCCACCGGCCCGGGGGTGCCCACGCCCTGTCGCCGGACTTTTGCTTTGGCCCTCGGGGGCCAAAGCGGCACTCGGGTGCCGGCTGCGCTTCGCCATCCCTGGCTGCGCTTGCCTGCAACGCCGGCTCCCAGGGCATGGGCACCCCCGTGCCTGCCACCGGGCGTGAAGGCGATGGAAGCACAGGTCGACACTGGGCGCGGGGACGGGGCGTGGCCACCCCCGACGCTGCCATGGGGCAAGCTGCCATGGGGGCGGGGGCCAGCCCCGCAAGCCAAAGGCTCGTGCGAGGCTCACGACAAATTGTCGACTTCAAAGCCCTTGCGGTAATGGCGGCGCAGAAGGGCGTTGGCTTTATCGTGGTTGGGGATCGTCATCGCCGCCGGCTGCCAGCGGAGCTCGTCGCCGGGGAAGCGGTTGGCGAGCGTGCCGAGGAGGACAGTCTCGGTAAGCGGGCCGGCGTAGTCGAAGCCGCAGGTCGTCGGGGCGCCGCCGAGGCAGGCGTCGACGAAGAGGTGGTAGTGGTTGCCATCCGGGGCGGCCTCGATCTTCGCGTCGGCGAAGTCCTTGAGGGGGAGGAGCGTCGGCATCGCTACGTGCGGCAGGAGGATCGCCCCCTTCTCGCCGAGGAAGATCGAGCCCTGATCGGGAAGCGTCATCCGCTTGCCGTCAGCGCCATCGAGCGGCCACGTCGACGTGTCGGGCATCTTTCCGCCGTCATACCAGGTGAGCACGAAGCCGTCGGTGGTGTACTTCCCCGCCGGGAAGGTGAAGCGGGTCTCGTTCTGCATCCCGAACGACTCAGCCGGCGCCGCCGAGCTCTTGGAGAGGAGTGAACGAGCGGGGCCGAGTTGGAGGGCGCTGAAGACCGGATCGAGGATGTGGATCGCCATGTCCCCCATCGTGCCGCCGCCGAAGTCGTACCAGCGGCGCCAGTTGCCGGGGTGGTATTGGTCGGGGCAGTAGGGATGCTCAGCCGCCGTGCCGAGCCACAAGTCCCAGTTGAGATTCTCGGGCACAGGCCCTGCAGCCGGCTTCGGGCCGTCGTAGCCCCAGGTTTTGCCGCTCCAGGAATGGGCCTCGCGAACCTTGCCGATGATCCCGCTCTGCACGAGCTTCACCGCCGTGCGGTACTGCGTGTTGGAATGGATCTGCGTGCCCATCTGCGTGACGAGCGCGGGATTGGCCGCGGCGATGGCGCGGAGCTGACGGGATTCGTGGACATCGTGCGTGAGGGGCTTCTGGCAGTAGACATGCTTGCCGTGATTGAGGGCCGTCATCGCCGCCGGGGCGTGGGTGTGATCGGGGGTGGAGACATGGACGGCATCGATCGAGCCTGCGAACTCGTCGAACATCTTCCGGAAGTCGGCGAAC
>CANGGC010000086.1 GCA_947453125.1 Planctomycetaceae bacterium
CAGGCCGTATTCCAGATAATCGAGCTCGAAGGGCTCAATCGCATGCATGTTGCCGAGCCACATCATCACGACTCCGTCCGCATTGGGCACAAGCGGCGCCGGCACGAGCCGCTTCACCACCTCCGGATCACTGCGGAGCGTGAGCACGAGGATCCGGCAGTCGCGGTAGCGCCACGGCGGCGGCGGATAGGCCGGGCCCACGGCAGGCATCGAATAGGGAATGTCGGCCGCGGCCGCGACAGAGCCCAGGGCGAGGAGAGGAGCCAGCAGGAGGCACCGAAGCGTGTTTGTCATGGCATGGAAGGCATGGAAAGGGATGTCGCCGAGGGCCACCGACTGGCCCCGGAGGGATCTGACTAGAGGCACTTGAGGAACTCGAGCAGGTCAAGCCGCTCCTCCTCCGAAAGGCCATCACCGTACGTGTGGCCCGTGTTGAGCATGCCGGTGTAGAGCTCCGGCTTCGTGGCATCGACCTTCACGTTCTTCACGCCGGCGAGCGCCTGGCGGAGCGCCTCCCAATCCTCCACCGAGCGCCAGTCGGGATCGAAGACGCGGATGTAGGGATCGTGGGCCATGAGCTCGAGCACCTCGTCGTGGCTCTTCGCCGATTGATCGACGTATTTCCAGCCGATCTTCTCCTGATCGTAGTTCCGCGGATCGGTGCTGCTCGGGCGCATCGAATACTTCCGCGGCCTCGCCGACGACTTGAGGAGGTCGTAGACGGTCGGCACGGAGGCATTGTGGAGATATGGGCCCCGTGCCCAGATCCCCACCAGCGGCGGCGCCACGTACTGGTGCGTCACCTCGACCGCCCCGCTCAAGAACTTCTTCTTCTCCTCGACATCGAGGTCCCACAGCCCGAGGATCCGCAGCGGGTCGGTGCCGAGCTCGTCCTGATCGACGAGGCGGCCGGGATAGTCGACGAGCTCAAAGGCCTTGGGGCCTGTCTTACGAAACTCGCCGTGACAGCGGCTGCAGGTGTTGGCATAGATCGTCTGGCCGCTGTCGGCCCGGGCCTCGGTGACATCGGCGATGAAGGGATAGCGCGGGGTCTTGAGCGAACTGAAGTAGGCAGGCACGCATCGCTTGAACGTCTCTCGGGCTTCGGCGAAATCGGCCCCCAGATGGTCGCGGCTGATCGCCATCGCGTAGGTGACGTCGGCGACGTTGCCGGAGAAGCCGCCGTCGACATAGAGCCCCTGCCCTTCCGTGCCGTTGGTCTTGTAGCGGTAGTTTGTCCAGGGCTGGGGTTTCAGGAACGGGATCAGCGGCACCTTTGCCTCGAGCTTCTTGGTGTAGCTGCTGCCATGGTCGGCCATGAAGAACTTCTCGTACCGCAGGACGCTCGGCTTGACGCCGTCGGGCCGAAGGACGGGGACGAGGATCCCGAAGAAGTCGGCGGAATCGGCAAAGAACCGGGGGAGATTCTTGGCAAACAGAAAACCACGGCTCGTGCCGCCGGTCGTGGCGACGTTTTGGTGAAAGCGCTCGAAGTCGAGGAAGGCGTTGGGGATCCCCTCGGCAAACTTCGGCTGCGGGTTGTGGGGATCGGGATTGGTGAACAGCACCGTCGAATGGCAGAGCCGACAGTTGGACGACATCCCTGGTGCCGTGGACCCCACCACCGTCGCCTCCGTCCGCACCAGCCCCAGTGCCACGGTGAACTACTGGCCGAAGGCGGGGGTGGTGGGATGAAGCCCATAGCGGAGATCCATCTCCGCCCACCACGCCTTGCTGAACTCGCGCAAGGCCTCCATCCGCGCCCGCTCGGCTGGATCGTCCGCCTCCTCAGCCCACGACTCGTTGAGCGTCTCCAAGCCGTCGTAGTTCCACATCGGACGGGCAGCACGGAAGCGGGAATCAATCTCGAGTTTTCCGGCGGCCACGAGCTCCCCCGCGGTGATCAGCGTCTCCTCCTCCTCCTGCATCTGCTCGAGCGCCGTCTCGCTGCCCTCTCGCAGATGGACCGGGAGGCGGACACCGGGATTCTTCCGCAGCGAGGCGGCCGCCTCCGCGGAGAGCTCGCGCAGCCCGAGGAGATAGAGCGTGCCGTTGTGGCGCGAAAGCGCTGCCGCCGCCGCGTCAGACAGCGACGTGACGCCACGGAGACCGAGCGCGCCGCGCTGCGTCGACAGGGCCGCCGCGACGTCGTCGTCGATCGCCGTCAGCCCGTCGAGGCGGAGGAACGAGCCATGCTCGGCGAGCGCTCCGGCAGCCTGGGCGCTGATCGACGAGACGGCATTGAGACACAGCACCCCTTGGTGGCGGCCGAGCGCGGCGGCCGCCGGCTCCGAGAGCGTCTCGAGCCCCTGGAGGCCGAGATAGCCCTCGTGCCCGGCGAGGAGTTCTGCCTGCCGGTCGGAGAGCGCCTTCACGCCGCCGAGCCGCAGATGGCCACGAAATCCTCCCATCCGCCCGGCGAGGTCGTCGGTAAGGCTTGTCAGCCCGTCGAGCTCCAGCGACCGGGGCCCGGCGAGCAGCGCGCCGGCTACGTCAGGCGGAATCTCGGCGAGGCCATTGAGGGACAGACAGGCATCGGGGCGGGTGAGGGCGGCAGCGACCTCGACGGAGAGCGACGTGAGCCCGTTGAGCTCGACGTCGTGCCCCGAATCGCCAAGCACTTCGGCCACCTCGAGGCTGATGTCGCGGAGGTGATTGAGTTCGACGTCCCCATCGGCCGCAACCAGCGCGCGGGCCTGTTCGATCGTGAACCCCGCGGGGGGAGATGGGGCGGGCTCGGCGCCCTCCAGACGCCCGACCAGGTGCGCGGCGGTGACCAGGATGACCAGGAGCCAAACGAGGATGATCGTCGTGGGGAACCGACTCATGCGGGGGTTTCCGGGGAGATGCATGGAGAAGCTCGGGTGTCGGCGATCGAAGAGGAACAGATAGGATACAGTTCTCTCCGCGACGGGGCTCGGCGTCGGTTCGCAGCCACGTGTCCCGCCGCCGCGGAGGGCCCCGACCGACAGCGAGCCAGCGTGACCACGATCGCCTCAATCACCCGTCGCCATCCTGTCGCCGGCGCCCGCGGCGGTCTGGCCCGGCTCTCGGTCCATGCGGGAATTGTCTGGGGGGGCTTCTTTCTGGCCGGATGCGCTCGGCCGCCGGCCCCACCACCACCGCCGCCGCCCGTGCCCGAGGTGACGGTGGTCCCCTTCGAGCCCCGCGTCACGCCTGAGTGGATCGAGGTCACCGGGCGGATCGAAGCGGTGTCCACCGTCGACATCCGCAGCCGGATCACCGGCTACCTCACGGAGGTTGCCTTCCGCGACGGCCAGTTCGTCAAAGCCGGGAACAAGCTCTACGAGATCGATGCCAGGCCCTACCAGGCCAAGCTCCTCGAGGGCCAAGGCAACGTCGAGAAGCTCCTCGGGGAACGCCGCTTCAACGAGGTGCAGGTCGACCGCTACACGAAATTGGTTGCCAAGGGGGCGGCGAGCCAGCAGGAACTCGATACCCACAAGGCCAGGCTCGAGGAAAACACCGGGGCGTTGGCCGCGGCCCGCGCCGAGGTGGAATCGGCCCGGCTGAACGTCGAGTTCTGCTCGATCGTGTCCCCGATCGACGGCCTCATCGGGCGGACGCAACTCCAGGTCGGCAACCTCATCAATCAGGACCAGACAACCCTTGCCACCGTCGTGTCGGTCGATCCTGTCTTCGTCTATTTCAACCTCGACGAGCCAGCCTTCATCCGCCTCGGGAATAACCTCCGCCGCGACGGCGCCAGCCGATCGCCCGCATCGCCCGATACGATGACGGTGATGGTGGGCCTCGTCGATGACGTCGAGCGGACGTTTCCCTACCGCTGCTCCGTCGACTTTCTCAACAATCAGGTCGATTCCCAGACGGCGACGATCACGATGCGTGGCCGGCTCGCCAACCCGTACGATCCGGCCGCGGACACCAACGTGCCCCCCCGCTTCCGCCCCGGGATGTTCGGCCGCGTCCGCGTGCCGATCGACGAACCGAAGCAACGGCTCTATGTCCCGGAGGCCGCGGTCGGGAACATCCAGGATCACAAGATCATCTGGATGGTCGATGCCGCGTCGAACGCCTCCGCCCGCGAGGTGGCCGTGGGCCAGAAGCTCGGGGGCTGGGTCGCCGTGACGCCAACCGATGCCACCAAGCCGCTCGATCCGGCAGGGCGGATCGTGATCCGCGGTCTGCAGCGGTGCCGCGACGGGAAGCCCGTGGCGGCGGTCGCCGCGCGCGACGGCGAGGCGCCTCCCCCGCCTCCGGCCGTTCCGCTCTTCGAGGCCCCGGGCGGCGTCGCGGTTGAGCCGACACCGGCGCCCAGCCCGGAGCCGGAGTCGCTGCCGAGCCCGTCCGGGGCGGAGCCGTGATCTCGCGGTTCTTCATCCAGCGGCCGATCTTCGCCAGCGTGATCTCGATCGTGATCTCGTTGGCGGGGCTCGTGAGCGTCCGCTCGCTCCCCATCTCCCTCTTTCCGACGATCGCGCCGCCGGTGGTGCAGGTCGTCTGCAGCTATCCGGGGGCCAACGCGTCCGTCGTCACTGAGACAATCGCGGCGCCGATCGAGCAGAAGATCAGCGGCGTCGACCGGCTCCTCTACATGCAGTCGCAGTCGACCAACGACGGCCTGTACTGCCTCACGCTCACGTTCGACGTCGGTGCCGACGCGAACCTCGCCGTGGTCCAGACCCAGAACAGGGTTCAACTGGCCATGCCGCTGCTCCCCGATGTCGTCCAGGAGCAGGGGGTGAGCGTCAGAAAGCGGTCGCCCGACATCCTCATGACGATCGACCTGCTCTCCCCCGATGGGCGGTTCGACGACGTGTTCATGAGCAACTACGCCACGATCCGCCTCCGCGACGAGCTCCTCCGCTGCTACGGCGTGGGGGATGTGGCCCTCCTCGGCCAGCGCGACTACAGCATGCGGGCCTGGCTCGATCCCCAGCAGCTCGCCGCCCGGGGGCTCTCCACCCGCGACGTGCAGCGGATGATGAAAGAGCAGAATCTCCAGGTGATCGGGGGCGTCGCGGGCCAACCGCCATCGTCCCCCGACCAGCAGACACAGCTCGTGGTGGCGGCACGGGGACGGCTCGAGACTCCGGAGCAATTCGGCGAGATCATCCTCGCCGCCGATCTCGACACCCCCGGCACGCCGCTCGTGCGGCTCCGCGACGTCGCCCGGATCGAATTGGGTGCCTCGTCGTACGATCAGATCTGCCGCTACAGCGGGGCCCCCTGCGTCGCGATCGCCATCTTCCAGCTCCCGGGCACCAACGCGCTGGAATGCTCGCACGCCATCAAGGAGAAAATGAAAGAGCTCGCCACTCGCTTCCCTGACGGGCTCACCCACACACTCGGCTACGACACAACGCCGTTCATCACCGATTCGATCGGGGAGGTGGTGAAGACGCTCCGCGACGCGATCGTGCTCGTGGGGCTCGTCGTGCTCCTCTTCCTGCAGAACTGGCGGGCGACACTGATCCCGCTGGTGGCCGTGCCGGTGGCGATCGTCGGTACGTTCGCCGCCATGGCGGCGATGGGCTTCAGCATCAACACGCTGTCGCTGTTCGGCCTCGTGCTCTCGATCGGGATCGTCGTCGATGACGCGATTGTCGTCGTCGAGAACGTCGAGCGGTGGATCGCCACGGGGCTTGCCCCTCGTCAGGCCGCGGAGAAGGCGATGGAGGAGGTCACCGGGCCGGTGATCGGCGTTGCCCTCGTCCTCTCCGCAGTGTTCGTGCCGTGCGCCTTCATCGGCGGCGTCACGGGGCTGTTCTTCCGTCAGTTCGCCCTCACGGTCTCCGTGTCGACGATCCTCTCGGCGATCAACTCGCTCACCTTGAGCCCCGCGATTGCGGCCATCCTCCTCCGCCCCCACGATGCCAGGCCTGATCCCCTCGAGCGTCTCCTCGATCTCCTCATCGGCTGGGCTTTCCGGCTCTTCAACCGCGGTTTCGGGGCGCTCACCGCAGGGTATGGCGGGCTGATCGCGGTCCTCCTTCGCCACGGTGGGCTGGTCCTCGGTGCCTACGGCCTGCTCGTGCTCCTGACTTGGAAATTGGCGGCCGTCTATCCCGTCGGATTCATTCCCCTCCAAGATCAGCGCTACCTCATCGTTACTGCCCAGCTCCCGGACGGCGCCTCCCTGCAGCGCACCAGCGCCGCGCTCGACCGGCTCGATAGAATCGCCCGCGACATCCCCGGTGTCAGCGAGACGCTCACGATCGCGGGCACCTCACTCCTCTACAACGCCACCGCCCCCCACTGGGGCTCGATGTTCCTCGTCCTCGACGACTACGACCAGCGGCGCACGCCCGAGACGTCGGCGATGGGGATCATCGCCGAGATGCGAAAGCGCTGCCGGGCGGAGGTGAGCGATGCCGATGTGGGGGTGTTCCCCGCCCCGACCGTCAAGGGGCTCGGCACCGCGGGGGGCTTCAAGCTCTATGTCCAAGACCGGACGAACCTCGGGCCCCGGGCCCTCCAGGAGGTCGCCGAGGGGCTGGTGACGACGATGGGGGACTGGCACCTCCCCTTCGTCCACACCGACTGCCGCGCCGATTCTCCGCAGACGTTCCTCGACATCGACCGCACCAAGATCCGGGCCCTCGGCATCCCCGTCGCGGCCGTCATGGAGACGCTCCATGCCGACGTCGGTTCGGTGTACGTCAACAACTTCAACCGCTTCGGACGGTCGTGGCAGGTGAAGGTGATGGCCGACGCCATGTTCCGCGATTCGGCGGAGGAGATCCTGGGATTGAAGGTGGCAACCGGCCGGGGGGAGAGCGTGCCGCTGGCGACGGTGCTCACACTCCGCGATGACGTCGGCCCGACGATGATGATGCGTTACAACGGCTTTCCCGCCGCGGCGATCACCGGTATCCCGAATCCGTTCGAGAGCGGGTCGTCGCTCATCGACCGCGTCGCCAAGACCGCGTCGACGGCCCTGCCGGAGACGTTCTCCTACGAGTGGTCGGAGGTGTTCCAGCTCCAGATCCTCGCCGGGAACACGGCCGGTGTCCTCCTCGGATTGGGCGTGGCGCTGGTGTTTCTGGTGCTGGCGGCGCTCTACGAGAGCTGGCTGCAGCCGCTGGCCGTGGTCCTCGTCGTCCCGCTGTGCCTCCTGGCGGCGATTATCGGCCTTGCCGTGGCACGGCTCCCCATCGACATCCTCGCCCAGGTGGGGCTCGTCGTCCTCGTCGGCTTGGCCTGCAAGAACGCGATCCTGATCGTCGAGTTCGCCAGGAAGCTCGTCGATTCCGGAGAGACGCCCCAGTCGGCCACGCTGACGGCGTGCCGGCTGCGCCTCCGGCCGATCCTCATGACGTCGGTCGCCTTCATCCTCGGGGTGCTCCCGCTCGTCATGGCCAGAGGGGCCGGCGCAGAGATGCGCTGGTCGCTGGGCATCACCGTCTTCTCCGGCATGATCGGCGTGACGCTGTTCGGCGTCGTCATCACCCCCGTCTGTTACCATCTCCTCGCTTCGGCCGTGGCCCGCCGGACGGACAGCCCGGGGGATCCACCGCGCCGGCACCTGCCCGCAGAACGCCCATGATCGCGCGTTACTTCATCGCCCGACCGATCTTCGCCGCGGTGATCTCGATCGTGCTGGTGCTCGCCGGCGGCGTCGCTGCCCTCGTCCTCCCGACGACGCAGTATCCCGACATCACCCCTCCCACGATCGAGGTGTCGACGGTCTACCCGGGGGCGAACGCCGAAATGGTGCGCGACACGGTCGCTGCGCCGATCGAGCAGCAGGTCAGCGGCGTCGAGAACGCGCTGTCGATGAGCTCCCTGTCGACGAATGACGGCCGCTACCGGCTGATCGTCACCTTCGCCCCGGGCACCG
>CANGGC010000087.1 GCA_947453125.1 Planctomycetaceae bacterium
TGGCATGGGGCCCATGCTCCCCGCCCCCTTCGAACGTGCGGAGCTTCTCGACATGATCGAGGATGTCGTCGCCGTTGGAATCGGTCGCCCGGTAAAGGCCACTGCCGGGGCCGCCGTTGCAGACGACGTAGAGGGCGTCGAACGCCCAGAGAAGCCCCTGGGCACCGGAGAGCTCGACCGGGATCTTCTCGACGACCGTCGGCTTCGAGCCATCGAGGGGCGCTGGCGTGATCCGCACGAGCCCCTTGTCGCCTTGATCGCTGGCGATCAGCCGGCCCTTCGGATCGGTCGTGAGGCAGACCCACGAGCCGAGCAGGTCTTGAGGCACGGTGAACAGTTTTTCAACTTGGAAGCCGGGGAGGAGATTGAACGGCTGCGCCGTGGGGCCCCTTGCCTCTCCGGCGAGGGCATCCTTCCACGGGCCCTCCCCCGCCTTGGCGACGACGCGGACGGCGACCGCCTCGGTCGGCTTGCCGGCGGGGGCCCCCTTCCAGGTGCCATCGGTTGCGATCACCTGCTCGCTGCCGTCGGCGGCGGTGAGGACGACCCGGCAGGAGAATCCAGCCGGGCCCCCCTCGTTTGCGACGACGGCGACCAGTTCGTTGTCGCCGGCCTTCAGATCTTTTGTGAGGTCGACGGCGACGGGGTTTTCCCAGGATTCGCCCTTGGCGATCTCTTTGCCATTGAGGAGGAGCGTCATCCGATTGTCGGCCGTGGCAGTGACGATCCCCTTCTTGGCCCCGCCGGCAAACGTCTTCGAGAGCCGGTAGTCACCGTCGTCGCTCGGACCCCAGATCCAGTCGGCGAGCCCCTTGGTCACCGCGGGCACCTCGGCGGCCGCGCCGCCGGCTGGCTGCTTCTCAGGAAGCTGCTCCCAGCGCTCGGCGGCAGCGCTCACGCGAAGCCCGAAGCCGGGGAGGAGCAGAAGTGAGCCGAGGAAGAACGCGGCAGCGGAACGGAATGGCATGGAAGGCACTCGCGACAGGGGTGTCAATTCCGACCGTCAGGCCGGAAACGGTCAGCGCACGGCTCCACCCGGACGGCGCTGGGACGATCTATGATAGTCACCGGGGGATCGTCGTTGAAACACCGACCGGGAGGGGCGGACGGCGCTCCCTTGGCACGAGATGGACGGCCGGCACCTTCACCGCCGCCAGCACGCGCTCCCCCGGGAGGAGCGCGAGTTTCTCGGCGGCAGCGCGCGTGACCAGCGCCGTCAGCTCGAAGCCGGCATCGAGGCCGACGCGGACAAGCGCCCCCTCGGGGACCACGAACCGCACCGTGGCGGGGAAGCGGTTGCGGGCGCTCATGCCCCCGTCGTCGTGCCGCAGAAGGACCACCTCTTCGGCGCGGAGGCAGACATGGACGAGCCGGCCGCCGTCGGGGGGAGCGACGGCCGTAAGCCGCACCCCGGCGACATCGACCGTCGCCAGGCCCGCCTCGACGGCGATCACCTCGCCACAGAGGATCGACTCGGTGCCAACGATCCGCGCCACGCGCGCGTCGGCCGGACGGCTGAAGACTTCGGCGACCGTGCCGGTCTGGAGCACCCTCCCATCCTCCATGACGACGATTCCGTCGCCGAGCACCAGGGCTTCGGTGTGGTCGTGGGTGACGAGGACGACTGGCAGCCCCGTCTCGACAAGCCAGCGCCGCAGTCCCGGCCTCAAGCGGGCGCGGAGCGGCGCGTCGAGCGCCGAGAGCGGCTCGTCGAGGAGGAGGAGCCGGGGCCGGCGCACGAGGGCCCGCGCCAGCGCCACGCGCTGCTGCTGGCCGCCGGAGAGCGTCGCCGGCATCCGTCGCGCGAGGCTGTCGAGATCGAAGCGGCGGAGGGCCTCGGTGACGCGCTCGGCACGCTCCGCCGCGGGGAGGCGACGCAGCGCGAAGCCGACGTTCCCGGCGACGTCGAGCCAGGGAAAGAGGGCCAACTCCTGACCGAGCATCCCGACATCGCGCGCCTGCGGCGGGAGGTCGATGCCCTGCGCGGCGTCGAACCACGGCACGTCGTCGAACGCGATCCGCCCCGTGGCCGGCCGGTCGAGGCCAGCCAACGCCCGCAGGATCGTCGTCTTGCCGCACCCCGAGGGGCCGTAGAGAACGACCACGCCGCCGCCTGTCTCGACGGAGCCGTCGACGGTCGTGCCGGAGCGATGGCGGACGGTGAAGGTGGCAACGAGGCCCTGCCGAGGCTGGCTCATCGGCCTGTTCCCTTGGCCACCGGCCGCCGCGCGAGCCGCTGCACGGTGACCAGCGCCACAAGCGCCACGGCGACGAGCACCGTGGCCGTCCGTGCTGCCGAGGCATGATCGATCGCCTGGACGTCGTCGTAGAGCGCTACCGAGAGGGTGCGGGTGATGCCGGGGATGTTCCCTCCGACCATGAGCACGACTCCGAACTCCCCGACGACGTGGGCGAACGTCATCACCAGGCCAGTGACGATTCCCGGCCAGCAGGCGGGGAGGACGACGCGGAGGATCGTCGCGCCGCGCGACTCCCCCAGGCACCAGGAGGCCTCGACGAGCCGGCGGTCGAGCGCGGCAAAGGCCGCGGTGAACGGCCCGATCGCATAGGGGAGATTCATCAGCACCGCGGCGAGGAGAATGCCGCTGAACGTGAACGGAAGCGTGCCCCCGGTGAGCCTCCCCCAGAGACGGCCGACGACGCTCTCGGGGGCGGTAGCGACGAGGAGGAAGAAGCCGGCCACCGTCGGCGGGAGCACCAGCGGCAGCGTGCAGACCGCCTCGACGAAGCCGCGGCAGCCCGTGCCGCGGCCGTGCGGGGCGGCGAGCCACCAGGCCAGCGGCAGGCCGACAACGGCGAGGAGAAGTGTCGTCGTGGCAGCGAGACGGAACGTGAGCCAGGCGGCGGTGACGTCCAAGGGGAGAGATCCTGAGGGTCACGGCACCGCGGGGAACTCGAATCCATACCGCGCGAGGATCGCACGGCCGGCTGGCGAGAGGAGAAAGTCGCGGAAGGCCACCGTCGCCTCGCGGTCGATCGCGCGGGCATGGATCGCGCCGCCGTGGCGGATCGGCGGGTGGGCATCGGCCGGGACAACCCAGAAGCGACCGCGCTCCGAGAGCCTCGTTCCCTTTGCCAGCGCCATCGGCAGGATCCCCACCTCCGCCGCACCGCTCTCGACGTACTGTGCCGCCTGCGCCGCGCTCTCGCCGATGGCGAGCTTCTCTTTCAGGCGATCGTGGAGCCCGAGATGTTCAATCGCTGCAACAGCAGCCCGGCCATACGGGGCGTGGACCGGATTGGCGATCGCGACGCGGCGCACCGACGTGTCGAGGAGCGCCTCGGCCCCGAGTTTGGCGACGTCGATCGGCGATTCGTTGCGCACCCAGACGACGAGCCGCCCCTGGCCGCTCTCGAAGACATCGGCCTCGGCGGCAAGGCCAGCCGCCGCGAGATCGTGGGCGTAGGCGATATCGGCAGAGAGGTAGAGATCAGTTTCGAGGCCGCTCTTGAGTTGTGTCAGCAGGACACCAGAGGCCCCGAACGTGGGGAGGAGATCGAAGTTGGGATGCTCGATCTGGAAGGCGTCGGTGAGGGCGTCGAGGCAGGAGCGGAGGTCGGTGGCGGCGGCGACACGGATCTTCGTCGGCGGCTGCGGCGCCCGCGGCGGGGCCGGCTTCGCACAGCCGCCGAGGATAGTCACGCAGACGGCTCCAAGGAGGGCCGTGATCGCGACAGGATCGCGGCGGCCCGGGCGAAAGCGATGGTGGGATGGCGCGCGGAGCATGACTCCATCTTAGTCATCCCGATCGGGCGCCGCAGGTGGGGCCATGGATGCGATAGCCCACGATGAAGCCTGCATCGCCGGATGCGAGTCCCGCGAAGGCTGAAACCCTTGGCGTTTCAGTCGCAGCGTGAGTGGGCAAAGGCCATGGATGGCTTTGACCACGATCAAGCTAGTACCACACCCCGCCGCGGACCATGAAGGTATTGCCGGGGTGGACGGTCGACTCGTTCGAGTCGTAGTACTGCACGGTGCGGCCGAAGACGTAGCCGGTCTCGAGCCGCCACGAGATCCCCAGGTCGGCCGGCTTTCGTTCCCAGCCGGCGATCAGACGGTAGTCGCGGATCACGACCACCTGGTCGACGCCGGTGGCCGATTGCATCGCCCATTGGTTGCCGCCGAACTCCGCCGCGAGATAGCTCCAGTGGGCGGCGCGGGGGTGCTCGGCGAATCGCCAGGCGAGGCGCGGGCGCGGGAAGATGAGCTCGAAGCGTTTGTCGTCGGCCGGGGTCCAGACGAGGCCGCCGGCCGGGAGCATGTTGACGTCGTAGCGGTCGAGGTAGATCAAGCCGGCGACGACGCGAAGATTATCGGTCGCCTCCCAGGCACCAAAACCGTGGCCAGTGATCCGCAAGCTCTGGGAGGAGTCGTTGTGGAAGTCGCTGTACCAGCCGGGGGCGACGGCGAGATCGACACCGAAACGTTTGCCGATCTTGCGCAGCCAGCGTGCCTGGATGTAGCCCTCGTAGAGGTCGCTGGGAAGATCGACCCCGGCCGGGGCGTCGACGAGCGTGCCGCTGAAGCCGGGCGTGATGAGGAGCGGCGAGTCGACCGTCGGCGCCGGCAGGCCGAGGGTCACCGATTTTTCGAGGACCGTCAGCCCGAGGCCGTTGCTGCCGAGCTTGGGCAGTTCGGTGATCGTGTAGATCGCCTGCTGGAGCATCCCCGGCTTCGCTCCAGGGGGAAGCTTCCGCCCCGCCGGTGGCTCAAACTCCTGCCGCGGCTGCCCCGGCGGCGCCACGTCGTCGAGGAGGAGAGGCTCCTGGAGATCCTGGGGATCACCGATCGCGGCCAGGCGGACCCGACCGGGGACGAACTCCTCCACCGCCGGCAGCGGCACTGCGACGTCGATCCAGCCGGCGTCGTCGTCGATCGTCGCCGGAAGCGGAGGCGGGAGCGCAAGCTGAGGCGGAGGCGGGAGCGGAAGCGGGTCGTCGGCGGCGAACGTCGGTGCTGCCATGACGAGCATGACGAGCATGACGAGGCACAGCAGTGTGGAGACGTGACGGTGCAAGTGAGGATCTCCGGGCGCGGGGCCCGTCAGTAGCCGAGGCCGAGGCGGATCATCCAGGTGTCGTCGAGATCCTGGATCTGCGGGGGGCCGTCGACGAAGAACAGCTGCCGGTAGAAGACGTAACCGAGCTCGAGATGGCCGGTGAGGCCCTGCGGAGTCTTCGGCACGAGCTCGCCGCCGAAAACGATGCGGATGTCGTTGTAGTCGAAGGGGGAGATCTGCCCGGTGGAGCGGCGGAAGGTCCAGGCGCCGCCGCCGTACTCTCCCGCCACGTAGCCCCACAGCGAGCGATTGGCCACATCACTGAAGCGCCAGGCCGCTTTCGGAGTGGGGAAGAGGATGTCATAGCGGGCGTTGGCGTTGGGCACCCAGGTCATGCCAACGACGGGGAGGAGCTTCACCTGGTTGCGGTCGAGGTAGACGATCCCCGCCTTGCCCTGCATCGTCGGCGTCAGCTGGAGCGTGCCGACCGCCCGCCCCATGATGCGCCAGCTCTGTGACACCATCACGTCCCAGTTGGTGTAGACGCCGGTGCGGATGCCGAGCTCGGCCCCAAACAGCGGCGTGAACTGCGGATTCCAGGCCGCGTCGACGAAGACGTCGTACGTGCTCGGCGGGAGGTCGGCGAGCATCGTCGACGTGGTCTGCGGTCCATCCCAGAGCTGGAGGCCGAATCCCGGAGTGATGAGGAGGGGCGCGTGGTTGAGATTGGCCTGCGAGTTGTGGAAGAACGGGATTGCGAACGTGGCCGTGGTGTCGAGTTCGTTGACCCCGACGCTCGTGCCGTCGCCGCTGCCGTAAAGATAGGCCCAGCTCCCGCGCACCCCTTGGAAGACGCGCATCGTCTGCTGCATCGTCGGGCTGGCCATGATCGCCTGCGGCGAGAAGGCCGATGCCGGGGAGCCTCCCGGCGGCGCGCCATAGGGCGCCTGCGGGGGGGCCAGCGACGGCGCCGCGGTTGAGTAGCCCGGATAGCCCGGCTGACCGGTGAGTGCGGAAGGAGCCCAGTTGCCGGCCTGCGGCGCGGCCGCGGGGAGCTGTGTTCCCTGGGGTGAATAGGGATCCCATTGGGTCGGCGGCGGGGCGAGATACTGCACCGGCATGACCCGGTCGAGCTGCGATGAAGGGGGCGTGGGGAGCGACACCGTCTGCCCGTCCGTGACCGACGCGCCTGACACGAGCGCGCAGAGCAGCGCCACAGTCAGGCTCCGCACGGCGATTCGGATCTTCAAGCGCACGGATCGATCCCTTGCCGGGCCGGGAAAATGTCGTTGGAGAGAGGGATGGGACTCGACATCCCCGGGGGGTACCACGCCATGCGCCGCAGGGTCAAGGTCGTACCCCGATCCGACGCCGGGACTTCGGGGGGACTGCCACTTCCGGGGAGAACTGGGTAAAGAGGGAACGGCCCAAATCCCCTTTCCCGGCGCCCTCCGCAAGGAACCCCACGTGTCGCTCCCCCGCCCTGATGCCCCAAGGCCCCGACCCGCGGCCGGTGGTGTCGATCCCGAGCCGTTTGATCGCGCAGCGGTGGAACGTGCCACCGGCTTGGCCGCCATCGAAGTCCTCGCCGAGGCGACCTCGACGATGGAGCGGGCCCGGGGCTTGGCGGCCGAGCCAGGCGTGGGATTGCCGCTGGCTGTTGTCGCCGATCGGCAGACCGCCGGCCGGGGGCGGCGCGGAGCGGGATGGTGGCAGGCGCCGGGGAGCCTGGCGATGAGCCTCGTCGTCGATGCGGCGCGGGTGGGGGGAGTCGACAGCGCGCGGGTCACGCCGCTGTGGTCGCTCGCCTGCGGCGTGGCGCTGGCCGAGAGCCTCGCCCTCCTCGAGCCGTCGGTCGGGGCGCGGGTCCGCTGGCCCAACGATGTCGTTGCCGGCGGACGGAAGCTGGCCGGCATCCTCGTCGAGACTGCCCCTGGCGGACGGGTGATCTTCGGTGTCGGCGTGAACACCACCGGATCCGCCGTTGAAGCGCCCGAGAGCCTGCGCGGCCGGGTCGGCACGCTCCCCGACATCACCGGCCGGTCGCTGCCACGCGGGCTACTCCTCGGCGTCTTTGTCCCCCGGCTGTTCTCCCTCCTCGGCGAGACGTCGCGCGATCCGGGGGTGCTCGTGGAACGCTACCGGCCGCTATGCAGCCTCGTCGGCACCGTCGTCACGGTGCACCGCGACGACGGCCACCGTCTTGTCGGTGTCTGCCACGGGATCGATGCCGATGGCGCGCTCGTCCTCGACACCGCGGCGGGCATGGTGCACCTGGTGTCGGGGAGCCTCACCGATCCGGCCGACGTTTGGCGGGGCGCGCCCGCCTGACCCCTTCGCTGCCCCGCGCCGCGGCCTGACCGCCGCGCCGATTGCGGCGCGGGCCCGTGCGCAGGGCCACGACACACACCTCGCGGCCGCCGGTGGAGAGTTGCCGGGCCCGCGGCGTGAATCCCCAGCAGCGGAATTGCCCGAGCCATGCATCGAGGCCCGCGGCCCGCGACCAGTCGGGAATCTTGAGGGTGGCGATGATCCCGCCGGCCCGCGAGCCTGGGGCGGTGACGACACGACCGATCGCTTCGAGCGTGCTCGTCGGATCGATGTTCATGTCGGCGACGACCCACTCGAAGCCGCGCAGGTCGCGCAGCGGCACGTCCCTGGCGCGCTTCCGCCATTGCGTGAAGCCGGGGATCGCCGCGACCACCGGATCGACGAGCGCCGGATCGATGCCGACCACTTCAAGGCCACTTTCGAGGAGACGCTGGCAGGCGCCTCCGGGGGAA
>CANGGC010000088.1 GCA_947453125.1 Planctomycetaceae bacterium
GAGCACATCGTCCGTGCCCATCAGGCGCCGGTGCAGGCCTTGAATCCCTACACCAACACCCCCTGGAACGTCATCCACGTCGACAGTGCCGCGGCGTCCGGGACGGCAGCGGGCCCACAGGCGGTCTCGGCGATGGCGGCCACGGGGCTCGGCACGGCTGAGTCTCCGGTCGCCACGCTCGCCGACGCCCAACTCCTCGCGACGAAACAGTACGACGTCATCCTCGTTCATCAGGGGATCAGTACGAATCAGCCTTATGCGGGCGGATTCCACTTCTCGGCTGATCATCAGTTCCTGGTCGGGCAGGGATCCGCCATGCGGCTGCCGACGGCAAACATGGGGCTGGTGCCGGTGTGGAGCGGTGTGAAGAGCACCGATTACCCGGTGATTGCCTCCGGTGCAGCGCCCGCGATCACGCTCGGCAATGGCTCCGTGGTCGATCACCTCCAGATCACCGGATCGAGGGTCGGCATCACCGATACCGACATCACCAACCCGGCGAGCTTCGTGATCGTCAACGACGTGCGGATCGTCGGTAGCGGCCCGCAACAGACCGGTGTCGTGATCAACGACGTCAACGGTTCGAACTCGACGCTCAATTTCTCGAACATGGCCCTCACTGGGCTGTCCGCCGACGGTTTCGTCGTCGACGCTGGCAATGCTGGGGCGGGCGATCCGAAGGTGAACATCGACAACTCGACGTTCGTCAACACCGGCGGGTCCGCCGTGGTCGTCAAGGATGTCTACAACGAAGGGCGTGTCCGGATCACGAACTCCGCGATCGAGGGGACGACCGCCGCCGGCGTCCAGGTGACCAACGGTCAGGCCTACATCGCCAACACCAAGTTCGACCGGATCGGGACGGCGGGTGTCGATGCGACCGCCGGGACCGCGCCGGGGGTTTTCGGCACCGAGGCGACCGTTCAGGTGGTCGGTTCGACATTCTCGCTGGTGCCGGTCGGTGTCCGGGCCCAGGCGACGGAGAGCGGCGTCATGAATGTCACGATCAACGACAACCGGATCGTCACCACGGGGGGTAACGGGATCATCATGTCGGTGGCCGACGCGCCGGGAGCCGTGGTGAACGCCAGCGTGGTGGGCAACCGGGTCAGCGGCGCTGCGACGATCGTGTCGGGCACCACCGCCGCCGCCAACGGCAACATCCTCCTCGACTCGGTCGGTTGGAGCTGGAATGCGACCAACAGCGTGGTTGTCCCCGGTCAGGGCATTCTCAACATCAGGGCCGCCAACGAGGCCAATCTCCAGGGGCTTAACTACAGCACCTCCGTCCAGGACGTCCCCGCGGATGTCGTCGACAAGGACGGCAATGTCCTCATCCCGCCGCCGCCGTTCTACGACCCGGCCCTCTACGTCCCGCTGCCGCCCAACTGACCGGCGGCCAGCGGTCCTCACGAAACGCCAGGGTGGGCGACCGGTTCGATCCGGTCGCCCACCTGCACGTTTCCGCCCAACCCATCGCCGACGGTGTTGATCGCCAAGCGGTAGTAGCTCCCCCAGCCGGCCGTATCGACATCGCGGGGGATTCGCCGCCGCCGCCATGCCTCGAACACCTCACGGAAGTGCTCCGTGATCGCGCCGTTGGTGGAGTCACGGGTCGGCACCGGACATCGTCGACAGACGTTGACGGCGGTGAAGCCGGCCCCGCCGACCCGAAACGGCAGCGGCGGAAGAGGGGCTATCTCCTGGCGGAGTTCGTCGGAGGGGGCCGGCCCGTTTGCCTCGAAGGGAGTCTGCCTGGGGGGGAGCGCCGGGCTGGCGAGCGCGTCCTCCCAAAAGGGGTCGCAGTCGCCGACCTCGAGATTGGCACGGAAACGGCGACGGACTTCGACGATCGGCAGCGAGAACCAGCGGGCCACCTCGGCCAGGGACGCTCTCGACACGAGCGTCAGACCCGGGGCGTCGCGATCATCGGGGAATCCCCCATCGGGGCGTTCCTGAAGGAGGACCTCCACGCCGAGCGCCGCCGACAACCATCGGCTGGGGCCGGTCGGCCCCGGGAGGAGGGGAAACATGTCCGGGGCGGGAGGCACCGGGGCCCTGCTTCCGCGTGCCGTCGCCCCCGCCGAGAGCCTCACTGTCGGCGTGGCAGAGAGTTCGAACTCGGCGCGGATCCGGTGGATCAGCGGCGTTCGTTTGGCGTTGACCACATCTCCGTCGAGGTCGACCAGACGCCAGCGTCGGTCGTGGGCCAAGGCTCCACAGGGGAGCACGCGAGCCCGATCGACGTCGAGGCCGTCGAGGCTCTTGACCGGGTGGAGGGTGATCCGCTCGAGCTGCGGCATGGGTGGCGGGGAACTGGAGGGGGGGCCCCGCAGGGGGAGAAAATCACATCCGGAAGTTGAACGTCTGCCAGAGGAGACGCAGCAACCAGCTACCGACGGTGCGCTGCCCCACGCGGATCCTCGCCGAGCCACGCATCCCGGCGGTGAAGGAGCCGTCGGCGTCGTTGACCGCCATCAGGGCTTCGTAGCTGGTGGAGATCGGCAACTCCCGCCCCGACTCGTCGGTCCGCGTGGGGACTTGGCCACCGGCCTTGACGCTCAGTCGCTCCGATCCTGATTCGAGATTCGTCTCGGCGATCTCGTCGATGGTTCCTCGGAACGTCTGCCATGGCATCGCGTCGAGCTTCAGATCGACCGGCTGCCCGCGCGACACGAACTCCATTTCCGATTGATCGACGACCATCACCGCCTCGAAGGCTTGCGGGTCGCCGACGAGGCAGAGCACCGTGCCCTCGGCGAGGGTGGCGCCGATGTTCCGCTCCACGAGGACATGGCCACTCCATCCGGGGAGCCGGCCGGTTCCGTCCGGGGGCTGCTTGACGGCTGGGGACGGGAGCACGACGCCGCCACGCGGGGCGGTGAGCACGAGATCCGCCCGGTCCTTCCGTTTGCGGCCGAGTTGCTCCTCGACGCTCTTAAGCGACTCCTCGACGGTACCGATCTCGAGGCTGGCGGCGGGATCGGTGAAACGTTCCCGTTCGAGGCTCGCCAGTCTCGCCTTCGCCTGGGTGGCCTTCCCGTCGAGGTCGGCAATCGCCAGGTCGAGGTCGATGCTCGACAGCCGGGCGATCTCGGTGCCGGCCTCGATCACCGTCCCCGGCTTGACCGAGATACTCTCGAGGACGCCGGCGACGGAGACGTACACCGTCTCCTCCGCCCGGGGACGCAGTTCTGCGGCACACCACACCCGCTGGGGGAGTGGAATGAGCGCCACGGCCGCCGCGAGGGCCGCGGCAACGACTCCCGTGGTGACAAGGTTACGGACCTTCACTTCCTCGCGCCTCCCGGGAACATTGAGAAACTTGACGATGTTCTGAATCGGCCGGACGACGAGTCCCCACAGCGCTCCCATGGCGAGCATCTGCCCCAGCACCTCGAGGCGGTAGGGTTTGAAGACACTCCACACGAACAGGAAGATCGACGCCGTCACCATCCAGCCGTAGAGGCTCGAGGCGATGGCAAAGAGAGCGAACAGGCCCCGGTTGCGGGTGGGGAGGAACGGATCCTCCGGTTGCTCGATGCCCAGGCACCACTGCGAGGCGAGCCGACCGAGGATCGTCGTCGCCTTCTGTCGGAGATTGGGGATCTCGATGAGGTCGGAGAGGATGTAGTAGCCGTCGTAGCGCATCAGCGGGTTGGCGTTGAACATCAGTGTCGAGATGCTCGACACGAACATCACGTCGAGGCAGAGCTGATTGAAGACCCCGGGATGGGAGTTCCACCACAGAAAAGTGGCGATCGAGGCGAGGATCAGCTCGACATACATCCCCGCCGCGCCGATCGCGGCCCGTTGCCACTTGCTCGGCAGCATCCAACTGTCGGAGACGTCACAGTAGAGACACGGAGTGAAGACGAGGAGCATCACCCCCATCTCGTGGCACTCTCCCCCGAAGTGCTTGCACGACAGGCCGTGGCCGAACTCGTGGAGAACCTTCGTGAATCCGAGGGCCACGGCCAGCCAGATCCAGTTGCCGGAGGCAAAGAACTGTTGGAACTCGGGGAGCTTGGACCGGAACACGTCGAAGTTCACGAGCACCAGCAACAACGCGCTCGACACCAACACGGAAACTCCCGCCAACGCGGGAACCGAAAAAAGCCAGCCGAATGCGGGGTCGATCCGGTCGAGGATCCGGTCGGGATCGATCCCCCGGAATCGCATCGACATGATGTTGGCCAGCCACGCCATCCATTGCCGCCAGATTCGCTGACGGCGGCGCTCGAACAACTGCGGTCCCTGCCCCGGGCGGTCGCCGATGACGAGCCCGCTGCGGTGGAGCGTGGCCACGAAACGGGCCAATTCCTCCACCGTGATGCGCCGGGGGGGGAAGCGGGCCTCGAACTGCTCCTTGAGCCGCTCCAGGCTCGCCTGGCCGTCGAGCATGTCGAGGAGGGCATACTCCTCGGGGCGGAAGCGGAAATAGCCCAGTGATATCGGGTCTTTCACGACCCACCAGATCTGCCCCTGATAGGACTGCCTCGTTGCCACGAGGTCACCGCGCCGGCGCAGGCCGACGGGGCGCGTGGTACTCGATCGGAAGGCGTCCGCAGCGGTGGACATGGGGGTGGAGGGAGCTTTCCGCGAAAGGCTATCGCGTCACTGGCGCCAGGGGCGCCTGGCTGGAATGGATCGTCATCGTGGCCGACTGGCCGGCCCGGAGAAGCCACTGCGTCGAGTCGCCGATCCGCCGGTTCTCCACCTCCGCCCAGACACGGTAATCGCCGCCGGAATCGACCAGCGGGCTGGTGAACACGATCCGCCCCGGGAAGGACTCTGTCCGGTTGTCGGCGAACACGACATCGACCGTCACCGGCCGATCCCGCACCGTCTCCGGATTCCAGCGGGAGGAGTCGACGTAGCCCTCGACGCGGAGCCTGTCGGTCTGCACGACGCGGGCGAGGGGATCGCCCGGCTGCATCCACTCCCCCTGATGCGGGAACACCTGGACGATGGTGCCTTCGAGGGGGGCAGTGATCGTGCGCCGCTGGATGGCATTCTCGGCCGCGTCGACCTCGACCGCCTTCGAATCGGCAGCGAGAGCGGTCATCTTCCGCTCGAGTTCCGCCTGCTCGATCTGCAACTTAGCCTTCCGCTCATTGAGTTCGAGCCGGTCGAGTTCCACTTGGGTGACGCTCCCCTGGGATCGGGCGTTGGAGAGCTGGGCTTTCTCGAACTCCGCTGCCGCGACGAGATCCGAGGCCACCGCGAAGCGGACATCGACATCGCTGCTCGCCTTCGCCACCGCTTGATCGTGTTCGGCTTTGGCCTTGCGACGTTCGAACTGGGGCTGGCTGTCGTCGATCTTCGCGATCACATCGCCGGCCTTGATCGAATCCCCCTCGCGGACGAGGAGGTCGATGAGCACCCCCCCTTCCCTGGCCGGCACCTTCGCCTCCTTGAGGACCGACACGAGGCAGTGCTCGAGGACCGGCTCGGCTCCGCTCCGCGGCGCGCCGGATGGGGCGGGGGCTGTCGGGGGCGCCGCGGCAAGGCCGAGGACGACTGCGGCGAACAGGGCGATGACGGGGAAAAAACGCACGATGACCTCCAGGATTCACCCCCCACGGGCAGAGGCGTGGGAAGCGATGATGAGCGGAAACGTCACCACAGCCGGAAGAGGATCTGAGACTGGATGAAGGCGAGCACGTCGTGAAACCACACAAACCCCAGCGACCGTTTGCCGCAGTTGATCCGGGCCGTCACGGTCGCTCCGGCGCCGAGTTCCTCGCGGTCGTGGTTTGAGGGGTCGATCGTGATCCGCACCATCACCGTGTTGCCGGCCTCGCCTCGAACCTCCGCCTGCTCGTGGATCTCCCTGACGGAGCCGGAGTGCCGCGTGCCAGGGTCGGTGGCGAGGACGTAGTCGACCTTCAGTTCACGGCCATCCTGGCGGGCCATAGCCGCCGCCCGGTTCACATGGCCGAGGCGGTCGTCGGGCATGTGGACCTCGAGTTCCCACGGGCCGGTTTTGTCGGCAACCGCGAGGAGCACCTGCCCCTTCTCGACCGGACGGAGGAGGAGCCGGTCGCGGACCTGCCAGGTGACGATGACGCCGTCGATCGGGCTGCGGACCTCGAGGTTTTTCTTCTTCGTGAGGAACAGCTTCCGCTGCTCTTCGAGGCTCTCGATCTCACGCCGCAGTTGGGCCACCCGTCCCGACATCCGCGTCCGCTCGTCGGTGGAGATCTTGTTGTCTTCGAGGAGGGCCCGCTGCGTGGAGACGAGTTGCTCCTCGCTCGACGCCTTGCGGCCGAGGACGTCCGTGAGGGCCACCTCGAGATCGGTGTTGCGGAGCGTCGCCAGCAGTTGCCCCGCCTTGACGTCGATCCCGTGGGCGACGCCATCGGCGATCGACTCGACCACGCCGTCGATGCCGGCGAAGACGTCGCGGCGATGGACCGGCTCGAGCGTCCCCTTCCCCTCCAGCCGCAATTCGGCGGGGATGAGAATGAGGGCCGCCAGGGCCGTCAGCGCCGCCACGGCTGCGGTCAGCGTCCGGGGGAGATTACGGGCGGTGGTCAGCACCTTCGACTTGCCGAGGAGATCGAGGAGGCCGAACAGCGGCAGGCTCGTGTGATCCAGGGCGTTTGCCAGCGCCACCCGCCCGTGGTCCGAGACGAGGTCGACCCGGGCCCGCTTCCCGCCGTCGAACGACGACGAGGAGAACCATTCGGCCACGAGCACGCCGACCGGCTCGGCATCGGCATCGGCGTTTGACTCGGCGCGGGCGACCGCCACGGCATCCACGCCCCCCTGCTTGACGACCGGCGTCAGCCTGGGCCGTTCGAGCGGGATCACCGCCAGGGCGGTGGCATGCGATTCGTCGATGAAGTGCTCGAGTTCCTCCTCGATCTGCGGGGGGAGTTCACGCCCCGGATCGGGATGCCAGAGCGGATCGCGGGCGCGGGAAACGACCATGCCGAGGGCCTCGATCGCCTGCACGGCCGTGGCCCGTCGTTCCACCGATTCCTGCCCGCTGACGGCCTCGAGTCGGAGGCGGCGGCCCTGGCGGACGAGCACGCTGACGCGGTCGCAGCCGATGATCCGCCGGGCCTCGTTGGCAAGCACGAAGGCCGTGGCGATCGGATCGAGTGACTCGTGGACCGCCCGGCTGAAGCGATCGACCTGGGTGAGCGTGGTCTGCTGGGCGTCGATCGTCTTTGATTGCCGGCGGGCGAGGAAGGTTCCCGCCACTGCCCCGACCTGGGTGAGGAAGGTGAGGAAGCCCTGCTCGACCTCGGGCGGGTGGGGTTGGTGAAAGACCTCGAGAAGGCCCGCCCGCTGGCCGTTGCGGTCGATCGGTGCCGAGACGAGGAGGAGGTCGGTTGGATTGCTGGCCACCGCCTTGCCGTCGGGGCCGGCCAACTGGGCGCGGGCGGGGATCAACATCCCTTCGGTGCCGGCGAGGAGTGATTCCACGAGGTGGCCATGCGCTTCCTGGGCCTCAGGGGAAGCGGTCAGCCCGGTCGATGGGACGCCGGCGTGGCAGACCGGCTCACAGCGCCCCCCTTCCCCGACGATCCACACCAGCCCTGCCACCGCCCCCATCGCCTCGAGGACCCGATCGAGGAGGCCACGGAAGAAGTCGGCCTCCGCCAGATCGGAGCGTCCGAGTTGATCGATCTCCGCCACGATCGCGCGGATCTGCTGGCGGGCCTCGTCGACGGAGCGGGGATCAACGGTGCTCATCGGGCTTTGACCGGAATGGGGCTGGGCGTCGCCGGCGGTGGATCCGCCGGCGAC
>CANGGC010000089.1 GCA_947453125.1 Planctomycetaceae bacterium
CAGCGCCACTACAGCATCCTCTACGACAACGCCGTCCACACGATCGGCAAGGCGAAGCTCCTCGGCGATCTCCACTCGATCCGGGCCCAGTGGCACCGGGGCAATCTCCCCGGCAAGGATTCCTGGAAGCCGCCGATGCCGGGGGACGACGGGTCGCTGAAAAAGCTCGCCGGCTGGAAGAAGGATCTCGACAACGCCAAGCCGGGCGACATCGATTCGCTGCAAAAGCGGATCGCCCAAATGGAGGCCCAGATCCTCGATAAGGATGTCGACGCGGAGAAGTTTGGCTACACGCAGATGACCCTCGGCGACGGCTCGACGCGGACGCCGCTCGAGGAATTGATCCGCTGGCGGCTCTGGAACCGCACCGGCGGCGGCCTGATGGCCGAACTCGGCAGCCATCAGCTCGACGCGGCGGGGATCTTCGTCTCGGCGATGCGCGGCGACGGGCAGAAGGTGAAGCCGCTGACCGTCACGGCCGTCGGCAACCGGAGCATCTTCCCGGCCGACCGTGAGATCGACGACCACGTCTACTGCATGTATGAGTATCCCGCCCCGGGCTACGAGGAGGACAAGAACAAGAAGGTGGTCGTCACCTACTCCTCGATCAACGGCAACGGCTTCGGCGACTACGGCGAAGTGGTGATGGGGACGAAGGGGACCCTCGTGCTCGAACGCGAGCAGGAGGTGATGCTCTACAAGGACAGCGCCAAGGACACCCGCGTCACCGTCGCCAAGGCGAAGGACGGGGCCCCGACGCTCGACACCACCGAGAGCGGTGGCGGCGGCGGCAAGGCGGCGGCCGCCGGCCCCGGCGGCGATGGGGCTCCCCCGTCGCGCGGCTACACCGAAGAGCTCGAGCATTGGGCCTGGTGCATTCGCAATCCGGCTCCCGAAAACCAGCCCCGCTGCAAGCCGGAGGTGGCGATCGCCGACGCCGTCATCGCCCTGGTGAGCAACATCGCCTTGGGCGATCCCGCCAAGGTGCGGATCGATTTCAAGCCGGAGTGGTTTGACATCGGCAGCGACGAGACCCCGGAGGGGGTGGTGCCGGACGTCAACCGCGACAAGTACAAGGCCTGAAAGAGACCCTGAAAAGGGCCGGAGCGGAATCCTGTCCCCTGTGGGGGCTGGACAGTTTCCGGCGGCGAAGAATAATCGAAGATGACGCTTCCGAAAGGGAGCGGCACCATACCCTGTGTCGCCGATTCTGGACGGCGGCACTTCCCTGGCGTGCGGGTGCTTCTGGCGGAGCAGCCCCGCGGAGGAGAGCTCTCATGCAGCTACGGACGAAGTCCAGACGGCCCCGTCGTTTCTCGATGGCGGCCATGCTTTCTCTGATCGCGTCGTGGGGCGTTTCGCTCCTCACGACAGCGTCGCTGGTGGCCGTGGGGTGGCTCGGCCACTCCACGCACTGGACGTTCGGCCTGGCCGGCCATGCCGCGGCGCATGGCGCGCCTGGCGAACATGCCGGTCATGCCGAGCACGCCGGCAGCGGCGCTGAAGGGGCGTCGGTTGATGGGCCTGAGGATGCCGCGCCGGGGACGGTGCGGTTTTCTTCGCGCGAGGCGCTCGAGCGGACTGGGATCGAGGTCGTGCCGGTGGAGCGGCGGCCGATGGTGAGCGAACTCGAGGTGGCCGGCGTTGTCGACTACGACGAGCGCCGCACCGCCCAACTCTCCTCCCGCGTCGGCGGGAGCATCTGGCGCGTCGAGAAGCATCTCGGCGACGTCGTCCGCAAGGGGGAGGTGCTCCTCGTCATCGACAGCCAGGAGGTGGGGCGGCTCAAGGCCGAGTTTCTCAATGCCCTGGTGACGTTCGAATCGCGGCGCGAGCAGATGGCGATCCTCGAGGAGGTGCAGGGGGCCGTGATGGGGCGGCAGCTCCGCGAGGCCCGCGCGGCGCTCCGCGAAGCCCGGATTCACCTCGTCAACGACGAACAGGCTCTCGTCAACCTCGGCCTCCCCGTGGCGATCGCCGATTACGAGGCGCTTGTCGACGAGGCCCGGGCCGAGCGGATTCGCACCGTCGGCCTCCCGGAGGGGCTGCTCACCGAGCTCAATGACGACGTCGTGACGTCGAATCTTCTCCCCCTCGGTGCCCCGTTTGACGGGATCGTCGTCGGCCGCGACGCGGTCGTCGGTGAGGTGGTCGAAGCCGCCAAGCCGATCTTCGAGGTGGCGGATGTGTCGCGGATGATCCTCGCGCTCAAAGTCGACAAGGAGGATGCCGGCAAGGTGGCGATCGGCCAGCCGGTCCGCTTCCGCCCCGACGGCTCCGACGAGGAGTACTTCAGCCGCATCACGTGGATCTCCACCGAGGTCGATCAGGCGACGCGGACGCTCCAGGTGAGGGCAGAGGTCGACAACATCCAGACGCTTCCCGCCGCCACCCAAGCCGGCCTCCGGGCCCACACCTTCGGCAGCGGCAAAATCGAGATCGACCGTCGCGGCACCGCGATCGTCGTCCCCTCGCAGAGCGTCCAGTGGGATGGCAGCCGATGGGTGGTGTTCATCCCGTCTGGCGATGTCGCCTTCACGGCCTGCGAGGTTCAGCCGGGCGTGCGCGAGGGGAATGTCGTGGAGATCGTCGGCGACCCGTCGGGGGGAACGCTCGAGCGTGTGGTGGGGGCGGGGAGCCATGTCCTCAAAAGCCAGGTGCTCCTCGAGCGGATCGAGTCGGGGGAGCTGTGAACGGCGGGGACCATCGCCTCGATGGCGCTGCCCGCTCGCTTTTGCCTTCCATCCTTCCTGAATCCCCTCACCCCCCTTCCCCATCATGCTCGATTCCATCATTGCTTGGTCGTTGTCGCGGCGCCTCATGGTCCTCCTCGGCGCGGCGGTTGTCTGCCTCGTCGGCTGGGTGGCCGTGCGCGGGCTCGTTATCGACGCCTTCCCCGACACCACGCCGGTGCAGGTGCAGATCAACACCGTCGCTGCCGGGATGGTGGCCGAAGAGGTGGAGCGCCAAATCACCTTCCCGGTGGAACTGGCGATGGGGGGGATGCCGGGGCTCGAAGACATCCGCAGCGCCAGCATGTTCGGCCTGTCGGTCGTGATCGTCACCTTCCGTGACGGCACCGACATCTACTTCGCCCGCCAGCTCATCAACGAGCGCCTCGGAACCGTCGAGGTGCCGCCGGGGGTGGCCCGGCCGGAGATGGGGCCTGTGTCCACTGGCCTCGGAGAGGTGTTTCACTACCTCCTCGTGCCGAAGGGGATGAGCCTGACCGACGTCAAGACGCTCCAGGAATGGACGCTCAAGCCGGCCCTGCGAGCCGTGCCCGGCGTGGCGGAGGTGAATGCCTGGGGGGGGCTCAACAAGCAGTATCAGATCCGGGTCGATCCGGGGCTGTTGCGCCGCTACGACCTTTCCTTTGATCAGGTCGTCGAGGCGGTGCCGCGCAACAACTTCAACGTCGGCGGCGGCTCGATCGACCGCTCTGGCGACGCGGTGCTCGTGTATGGCGTCGGCCGGACGGTCGATCCGGAGCAGATCGGCCGGATCGTGATCGCCTCGCGCGACGGCGTCCCGATCCGGATCCGTGACGTCGGCGAGGTGTTCATCGGCCATGAGATCCGCAAGGGAGTGGTGACGGCCGGCGGCGAGGGAGAGGTGGTCCTCGGCCTCGGCTTCATGCTCATGGGGGAAAACAGCTACGCCGTCACGACGCGCTTGCGCGACCGGTTTGAGAAGCTCCTCCGCACGCTCCCCGAAGGCGTCGAGGCGAAGGTCGTCTACGACCGCACGAAGCTCATCGACCGGGTGATCGCCACGGTGCGGCAAAACCTCCTCGAGGGGGCCTTCCTCGTCGTCGTCATCCTCTACGTGATGCTCGGCAATCTCCGCGCCGGGCTCGTGGCCGCCACGGCGATCCCGTTGTCGATGATGTTCGGCTTCATCGGCATGTGGCAGGCGGGGATCGCCGCTAGCCTCCTGTCGCTCGGGGCGATCGATTTCGGGATCGTCGTCGATTCCTCGGTCGTCGTCATCGAGAGCATCCTCGAGAAGATCGCCCACCATCCCGGGGCAACAGGCGCTGCGCGCCTCAAGCTCGTCATGGAGGCAACGAGCGCCGTCAAGAAGCCGGCCTGCTTCGGGCAGCTGATCATCATGATCGTCTACATCCCGATCCTGTCGCTCGAGGGAGTCGAGGGGAAGATGTTCCGGCCGATGGCGATGACGGTGATCTTCATCCTCATCGGGTCGCTTGTCCTCTCGCTCACCGTCGTGCCGGTGCTGTCGAGTATCTTCCTCCCGAAGCGCGTCGACGCCCACGACGTGTTCCTCGTCCGGCTCCTCCGCTCGCTCTACCGCCCCGCCCTGCGGGCCTGCCTGTCGGCCCGGGGGACGTTGGCCATGGCTGCCACGGCCCTCCTCTTCATCACCTTCCTGAGGGCCTCGACGCTGGGGACGGAGTTTGTGCCGAAGCTCTCCGAGGGGGATATCGTCCTCGGCATCATCCGGGCGCCGGGCACGAGCCTCGAGGAGTCGGCCCGGATGAACACCCGGATCGAGAAGGCTCTCCTCGACGCCTTCCCTCACGAGGTCGCTGCGGTGTGGAGCCGCGGCGGCACGCCGGAGGTGGCGACCGACGCCGGTGCCATCGAGGGGACCGACGTCTTCATCGCCCTGCGCCCCCGCGAGGAGTGGAAGGCCGCCCGGACGCAGGTCGGCCTTGTCGAGGCGATGAACGGAATCGTCGAGGGGATCCCGGGGCAGATCATTTGGTTTACCCAGCCGATCGAGCAGCGGATCAACGAGATGGTGTCGGGGGTGCGGGCCGACATCGCCGTGAAGGTGTTTGGTACCGATCTCGACCAGCTCGTCACCAAGGCCAACGAGGTGGCGGCGGTGATCCGCAAGGTGCCGGGGGGGGCCGACGTCGCCGTCGAGCAGGTCGCCGGCCAACCGATCCTCAAAGTCGCCGTTCGCCAGGACGAGATCGCCCGCTACGGGATCTCGGCCAAGGAGGTTCTCGACGTCATCGAGAGCGTCGGCGGCAAGGCCGTCGGCCAGATCGTCGAGGGGCAATTCCGCTTTCCGATCGTCGTCCGCCTCCCGGAGGCCCTTCGCACCGGCGCCGAGGCGCTGGCCAACATTCCGCTCCGTTCCCCGGCCGGCGAGATCGTTCCCTTGGGTCGGATCGCCGACATCGACACGATCCTCGGGCCGAAGTACGTGACGCGCGAGTGGAGCGAGCGGCGCGTCGTCGTGCAGTGCAACGTCCGCGGCCGCGACGTGGGGGGATTTGTCGCCGAGGCGCAAGGGGCGATCGCCGCGGCCGTCGAGCTTCCCCAGGAGCAATTCCGGCTCGTGTGGGGGGGGCAGTTTGAGAACATGCAGCGGGCCCAGAAGCGGCTGGCGATTGTCGTGCCGCTGGCCCTCCTCCTCATCATCGCCCTGCTCCATCTCACCTACCGCAACGTCGCCGACACGACACTCCTCTTCGTGAGCGTGCCGTTTGCCTGTGTCGGTGGCATCTGGGCGCTCGCCGCCCGAGAGATGCCGCTGTCGATCTCGGCGGCGGTGGGGTTCATCACGCTCTCGGGCGTCTCGGTGCTCAACGGCATGGTGCTCGCAAGCGCCTTGCGCGAGCGGCTCGCCCGCGGCACCTCCCGCGACGTGGCGATCGAGGAGACCGCCTCGGCGTCACTCCGCACGATCGTGATGACAGCGCTCGTGGCGAGCCTCGGATTTATCCCGATGGCCGTCAGCGAAGGAACCGGCGCCGAGGTGCAGCGGCCGCTCGCCACGGTCGTGATCGGCGGCGTGATCACAAGCACGCTCTACACGCTCTTCGTCCTCCCGGCGCTCTACCGGCTCGTCCTCGGCGTGCCGCCGGCGCCCCAGCTCCCCAAGGAATGGGCGACCAAAGACTGACCGCGTCGGTCACTCCACCGCCGCGTGGCGGAGGACAAACTCGACGACCGGCGTCGGATCGTCGAGGCCGTGGGGATGGTGGCCGATCCCCGGCTTGTGGATCACAACGACCGTGCCCCCGAGGGCCCGGTAGCGATCCGCGACGACAAGGCCGTTCTCCTCCGGCGGCACGACATCGTCGGCATCGCCGACGACATGGATCAGGGCCACGCCGGCCTTGGCGAGGGGAGCGAGCGTGTCGACCGGGTTCCCCGTCCAGGCCAGCGCCGCGGCATCGTCGGCAAAGCCGTAGAGCTTCTTCACCTCTGCCCAGTCGCCGGCGCTCCCCTTCCCCTTCCGGCCGGCCGCAACCCCGCCGGGCCAGCTGCGGATGTCACACACGCCGGCGTCGCCGTAGATCACGCTCACTTTGTCAGGATGATCGGCGGCGAAGCGGTGGGCGTAGAGGCTGCCGCGGGAGATGCCGATCAGGGCCGGCCGGGGGCTGAGCCCTCTGCGGACGAGCTCGCCATGGAAGCGGGCGAGCTTCGCGACGGCGGCCGGACTGCCGAAGGTGTTGCCGACGTCGAGGAAGGCATGGTGGAAGCCGCGGGCGACAAGCGCCGGCGCCGCGCAGCGCTCCGTGAAGGCATCGGGAAACATCAGGCACCAGCTCCAGGGATTTCCGGGAAGCGGAGTCGCGGGGACGACGACCCACGCCTCCGTCCCTTCGAACTGGAAACGCCGGCGGGCGTGGCCGTGCCACTGATCGACCGTGGCCCCAGGGAAGTCGAGGTCGACAGCCGCGCCGGCCGTCGTCGGGGCGAGCGCTCCGAGGGCAAGGAGGGACGAGAGGGACAGGATGGCCAGGAGAAACGGGCGGCGGTGCATGGCGGTTTCCGTGGGCGTTTGTGGAAGGATGCTGTCAGCCGATGTCAAAGAGGCGCGGGAGCGGGGCATCGGCGGGGAGGGCAAGGATCGTTCGCAGCTCGGCGAGCTCGTCGTCGTCGAGCGACACGAACACGACCGGATCCTGGACGAGGTCGGGGTTTACGAGCCGGTAGCCGGAGACTTTTCCTTCCGCGACGATCGGGGCCCGGCCGTATCCATACATCATCCAGTCGACCGGGCCGAAGAAGTCGGCCAGCGTGATCGACGGAGGGAGCGGCCGGCGGACGAAGTAGAGCTCGACGCACGTCTTCCAGAAGTGGGGGACGAACTTCTCGCCGACATCGGCGATCCCGTAGCGATCGCGGTTGGTGCCGGCGAGGCAGGTTGGCAGGGCGACAAGCGGGCCTCCGCGCCGCAGGCTCCCGCGCTCGAGCGCCGCGCCGAGATTTTCGAGGAAGTCGGCGCTGAAGCAGTCGTCGCAGACGATTGTCAGGTTGGAGAGATCGATGCCTGGGGAGGCCGCGGCCCCCTCCCCTTGCTTGGCATTACCTTGCTTGGCATCAACTTGCTTGGCGCCGCCGAGGATCGCGGCGGCGAGCTGCTCGCAGGGGATCGAATAGCTCTGGATCTCCTCCGGCAGGCCGTGGCCGAGGACGACGACGGTGGTCGGCTTGCGGTCGCTGGCTGCCTTCTGGACCGCGGCGAGGAAGCCCGCGGCGGTGGCCTGCTTCGTGTCGGGGCCGGTGGGGCCCCCCTGCCCCTGCTTCCAGACCGTCGCCTCGGCGTCGTAGGCCCCGGCGATCGTCGTGATCTCTTTCGGGTCGAGGCCGCGGTCGGGATCGAGAAGGCCGATCACGCTCCGCCCTTCGCCAACGACGACGTCCGCGGCATGTTTGTCCCGCATCCGGAGGATGAAATCGGCAAGGCGGGCGAGCGTCTCGATCCGGTCGGCGGCCTCGAGGGGCGCAAGCGCCGCGGCGTGGCGCGTGGCGAGGA
>CANGGC010000090.1 GCA_947453125.1 Planctomycetaceae bacterium
AACCGACCGGTGAGCACCCTGGTCGGCATCCCGATGTCGCCCATGCAGATCCCGATCGTCGGCACCGTCGCCGCCTGCACCATCTCGAGCATCCGCAGGTTGTCGCTGGGGTGATTGGACATCGTGGCGATCTTGACGATGTCGGCGTCGAGATCGGCCAGACGCTTGTGGAGCGAGGCGAGATCGGCGGGGGTCTTGTGGAAATCGTGGTGGCTGACGATCCGCTTCGTGGGACCGTAGCGGCGGATCTGGGAGGCGATGTCGTCCTCGAGATCGACATACTCCGTTCCCTCGACGATCGCGGTGCGGAGGACGAGTTGCCGTTCCTCCTCGGTGCCGGCCCAGTGACCGCCGTCGGCGGCCCTCCGGCAGGTGGCGATCGCGGGGCAGGGGCGCGAGCGGAACAGTCGCTTGACCTGAACTTTGCCCTGGATGAAGTCGAGCCGCAGCTCCACCAGGCCGATCCCGTTGTCGGCGAGGAACTTGTGCTCCGCGATCATATGCCGGTGACGGCCGCGGGCGATCCCGACGCAGATCATGGTGTATGTGCCCCGTCGTGGGGTTCCAAGGGTGTGCGGGGCCGGTGGAGAGGGGTCATGTCCGCCGGAACTGCCGGTCGAGTTCGTGTCGGGAAAGGGTCAGGGAGGTCGGACGCCCATGCGGGCAGTGGTGGGCATCGGTGACGAGGTGCCGGTCGCGGACAAGGGCATCGATCTCGGGCTGCGAAAGGGGATCGCCCGCCTTGATGGCCGCCTTGCAGGCCAGCCCGTGGAGCACCTCGTCGACGAGCATCGACGACGCGCCGCCGGGGCCGGGGGATGCGGCAGGGGGGAGCGCGGCGATGCGGTCGACCACCTCGCGGAGCATCTCGGCCGCCGACGTCCGGCCGGCGAGCACCGGTTTGGCCGTGACGATGACGGTCGATCCACCAAACGGCTCGACGCGGAGGCCGGCCGAGGCGAGCGCCTCCGCATGCTCCGTCACGACCTCCAGGTCGGCAGGGGCGAGGTCGAGCCGTTCGGGAATGAGGAGCGGCTGCACCTCGAGACTCCCGGCGGCGATCGCCCCCTTGAAGCGCTCGTAGAGGACCCGCTCGTGGAGGGCGTGCTGGTCGATGACCTCGATCCCCTCGCGGCTCTCGACGACGAGGTAGCGGTCGTGCATCTGCACCGCCCGTTCCACGCGCTCGGCAGCCACGGCTTTCCTGCCGTCGCTCTCCTCCTCCCAGCCGGGGAGGGCCGGCATGGTCGGAGAGGGAGGCGCGAGCGGTGTCTGCGGCTTCCAGGGGGGGAGTGGGGGGGTGAACCAGGGCTCCGGAGACGGGGCTTTCCACCGCTCGTCCGACGTCCCCGCGCCCTGCCGTGGCTCGGCGACCGGAGGCCAGTTCGCCGCGGCGGGAGGGACATTCCGGCCCGGTTCACCCGGCGGCGTGAGTGGTGCGCGGAGGTCGAGGGTGAGGAACTTCGTTCGCAGGGCCGAGAGGACGAGACGGTACAGCCGCGAGGGGTCGCGAAACCGCACCTCCATCTTTGCCGGGTGGACGTTGACGTCGACGAGATCGGGGGGGATCTCGAAGCGGAGGAAGGCGATCGGCTGCCGGCCGGTGAGGAGCACGCCCCGGTAGCCCTCCTGCACGGCGTGGAGGATCGAACGGTCACGGAACGGCCGGCCCGACACGAAAAGATGCTGGAGCCGCGTGCCGGCCATGTCGTCCTCAGGACGACCGACCAACCCGTGCACGGAAATCTCCTCGTCGGAGGACTCGACCTCGATGAGGCGCTCGGCCAGTTGCGTGCCGAACAGATCGCCGATCCGCGTCCGCCACCGGTCGGCCACGGGGAGATCGTGCACGCGCCGACCGTTGTGATCGAGCGTCATCGCCACGGCCGGGTGGGCCAGGGCCGTGCGCACGAAGGCCTCGGAGGCGTGCGACCATTCCGTCGACGGCGCGCGGAGGAAGGACCGCCGGGCAGGGACTTTCGAGAACAGCTGGTGGACCTCGACGGTCGTGCCGACGGGACACCCCTCCGGCGCGACTTCCCCCATCACCCCGCTGTCGACCTCGAGGCGGGCGCCATGCTCCCCCGTCGGCGTGCGCGAGCGGATCACCACCCGCGCCACCTCGGAGATCGAAGCGAGGGCCTCGCCACGGAAACCGAGCGTTCCGATCCGTTCGAGGTCGTCGGCGACCCGGAGCTTGCTCGTGGCGTGCGGAGAAACCGCCAGGGGAAGATCCTCGGCGTCGATCCCGGCGCCGTCGTCCACGACCCGCACGAGGCCCACGCCCCCCTGCTCGAGCGTGACGGCGATCCGCGACGGACCGGCGTCGAGTGCGTTCTCGAGGAGTTCTTTGACGACGCTCGCCGGACGTTCGACCACCTCGCCGGCAGCGATCCGATTGACGACCGACATCGGCAGAGTGTGGATGCGTCCCATGGCAGGCGATCGGACCACCGTGGCGGCGCCGCCACGGAGAGGGTCACGACAGCTGGAACTCCTTGATCTTGCGGTACAGCGTCCGCTCGCCGATGCCGAGCATCTCGGCGGCCTGCTCGCGGTTGCCGCCGGTCACTTTCAGGGTCTCGGCGATAAACAACCGCTCGATCTCCTCCAGGGGCCGCCCGACCAGCCCGGCAAGGCCGGGGAGCCCGGCCGCGCCGGCTTCTTCCACCGCCGCCGTGCCCGGCGCCCCGGCCGGTTCGAGCTCGACCGGCAGGTCGTCGACGTCGAGGGTCTCGTCGCAGTCGACGACGACCATGCTCTCGATGACGTTCCTCAGTTGCCGCACGTTCCCGGGCCAGGCAAACGCGGCGAGCTTCATCCGCGCCGGCAGCGACATCCCCTTGATCGACTTCCCGTGCCGCTTCGAGAACAGCCGGATGAAGTGCTCGATGAGGAGGGGGAGATCGGCCGACCGCTCACGGAGCGACGGGATGGCGATCGTCACGACCTTGAGGCGGTGGTAGAGATCGCTCCGGAAGGCCCCGGCCGCGATCGCCTCTTCGAGGTTGCGATTGGTGGCGGAGAGGATCCGGACGTTGACCCGCACGGGGGTGTTCGAGCCCACCCGGGTGATCTCGCCCGACTCGAGCACCCGCAGGAGCTTGATCTGCGTCGCCATCGGCATGTCGCCGACCTCGTCGAGGAACAGCGTCCCGCCGTTGGCGTACTCGAACTTCCCCACCCGATCGCTCGACGCATCGGTGAACGCACCGCGGACATGCCCGAACAGCTCGCTCTCGAGGATGTTCTCGCTCAGCGCGGCGCAGTTGAGGGCAACGAACGTCTTGTTTTTCCGCGGGCTGTTTTGGTGGACGGCCTGGGCGACGAGCTCCTTGCCGGTGCCGGTCTCCCCTTGGATGAGGAGCGTGGCGTCGGTGGGAGCGATCCGCTTGAGCCGCTCGATGAGCGAGAGCATCTGCGGACTCGATCCGACGACCCCCTCGAAGCCGAACTTCTCGTCGAGGCGCTGGTGGAGTTCGAGGTTTTGCCGTTTTAGCCTCACCCCCTCGCTCGCCCGGTCGACGGCCGTGCGGAGGTGGGAGAGATCGAGCGGCTTCTGGAGGTAGGTGAACGCCCCCTGCTGCATCGCCGCGACCGCCGAGGGGACGGTGCCGTGGCCCGTGACGACGATCACCTCGGTCTCGGGCGAGGCCTGCTTGGCCCGAGAGAGGATCTCGAGGCCGCCGATGTCGTTCATCATCAGGTCGGTGACGACGACGTCGAACGACTCCTGTTCAATCTTCCGCGCTCCCTCCGTACCGCTGCCGACGATCGAGCACTGGTAGCCGAGGCGGCTGAGCCCTTCCCCCATCGTCCGCGCATGCACGATGTCATTGTCGACGACGAGCACGCGCACGAGTTTTTGTGTCCCCGCGTCGGGGAGGACCGGTGCGGGCAACGGCGGGGATTCTCGGGATCCGGTCATGGTAAGAGAGTACGAAGGGTGGGGCTGCCCCGTCCAGTTCCTTGCCGCCGCTTAAAACCTGGAAATACCGACCGCGGAAATGCCCAGCCGGAAAGGAGTGGCGGTGGCGTCGTCACGGGCTTGGTAGGGCCGTCCTGGCCCCGGCGGTGGGGAGCCGAGGGGGCGCCGGCAGCCAGATCGTCACTTTCGTGCCCCGCCCCGGCGCGCTCTCGATGTCGATCGTGCCGCCATGGGCCTCGACGATCTTCCGGGCAGTGGGCAACCCGAGGCCGCTCCCTCCCTGTTTCGTCGTGTAGAAAGCGCGGAATACCTTGGCGAGGGTCTCCTCGGACATCCCCTGGCCGTTGTCGATCAGCTCGATCGCCACCCCCAGCCCGGAAGGACGGGTGCGGACGACAAGTTGCCCGCCGGCATCCATCGCCTGCACGGCATTGATGAGGAGATTGAGGAGCGCCGAGCGGAAGGTCTCGCGGTCGAGGCGAACCATCGGCAGTTCGGGATCGAGATAGCGGACGAGCTCGACATTCGCCTCGTGGGCGCGCGGCGCGAAGAAGTCGAGGAGCTGATCGATTTCGACGTTCAGGCTGCCCGGCTCGAGCGTCAGCGATTCCTGCCGGGCGAAGTCGAGGAAGTCGCCGAGGAGCTTCTGGAGGCGGTCGCATTCCTCTCGGACCAGCTCGATCTTCGCCTTGGCACGCCGGTCACGATGCTTCGTCGGCGATTGCGGATCGGTGTTCTCGAAGTCCTCCGCCAGCAGCTCCATGTTGAGCCGGATCGTGGAGAGCGGATTGCGGATCTCGTGGGCGAGGGCCCCCACCAGCGCCGCAAACTCGGCATACGTCTCCGCTCGGGGATGCACCGTTTCGGCTGCCGAAGACATGCTTCCCCTCCCGCGCGGATCCCCGGGCGCCGCCACGATTGGCAGCGGCGCCCGGGAGATCACGCTTGGTCGCCTGACGGCTCAGGAGCCGGCGTTGCCGGCGTTACCGCCATTGCCGCCGTTGTCGGCCAGTTCACGCATCGCCACCTTGCGGCTCAGCTTGACGCGATCCTGATCGTCGACAGCGATCACCTTGACACGCATGACGTCGCCCACGCGGCAAACGTCGCCGACGCTGGAGACGTAGTCGTCCGACAGCTCACTGATGTGGCACAGACCATCCTTGCCGGGGACGAGTTCGACGAACGCGCCGAAGTCCTTGATGCTCGTCACGCGTCCCTCGTAGATCCGGCCGACCTGGATCGAGGCGGTGAGCGCCTCGACCTTGGCCATGGCTGCCATCGCCCCCTCGGCGTCGTGGCTGGCCACCGTCACCGTGCCGTCGTCCTCCACCTCGATGCTTGCGCCTGTCGACTCCTGGATGGCACGGATCGTCTTTCCGCCCGGTCCGATGAGGAGGCCGATCTTCTCGGGGTTGATCTGCGTCCGCAGGAGCCGCGGGGCCCACGGTGAGATCTCCTGACGCGGGCGACGGATCGCCGAGAGCATCGAGCGGAGGATCTCGAGCCTGGCCTCGCGCGACTGCTTCAGCGTCGCCTCGATGATCGCCGGCGAGATGCCGTCGATCTTGAGGTCGAGCTGGATGCCCGTGATCCCGGTCGGTGTCCCGGCGATCTTGAAGTCCATGTCGCCGTAGTGATCCTCGTCACCGATGATGTCGGTGAGGAGCTTCCACTCGTGCTCCGACTGCTTCACGAGACCGACCGAGATCCCCGCGACGGGGCTCGTGATCGGCACGCCGGCGGCCATCAGGCCGAGCGTCGCACCGCACACCGAGGCCATCGAGCTCGAGCCGTTCGACTCGAGGATGTCGGAGATCACGCGGATCGTGTAGGGGAAGACATCGGGAGCGGGGAGCACCGGCTTGACGCTCCGCTCGGCAAGGGCCCCGTGGCCGATCTCGCGCCGGCCGGGGCCGCGGATCGGGCGGACCTCGCCGACGGAGAACGACGGGAAGTAGTAGTCGAGCATGAACTTCTTGGAATACTCGTCGAGGAGGCCATCGACGCGCTGCTCGTCCTTGCCGGTGCCGAGGGTGATCGTCACCAGTGCCTGGGTCTCGCCACGCTGGAAGAGCGCGGAGCCGTGGACACGCGGGAGCAGATCGACCTCGCAGGCAATGGCACGCAGGGTCGTGTAGTCACGGCCGTCGGGACGCTTGCCTTCGTAGATCAGATCCCGGACGGCACGCTCTTCGAGCCCGTGCCAGACGTGGGAGAAATCGGCTTCGCTGACGCCGCCGGCGTCGCCCGGCTTGGCGGCCCCGGCCGGCTCGAGCGGAACGATCGCCGCCTTCGCCTTCTCCTTGAGGGCCTTCACGGCCTGGCCACGCTCGGCCTTGCCGGTGGTCGCCTTGGCGGCCTTGAGATCGTGGAGGTAGTCGCGGGTGAGCCGCTCGCGGAGGTTGGTGTAGTCGGCGAGGACATACTCCTTCTTCGGCTTGCCGGCCAGACGGACGAGCTCATGCTGCATCGCGCACAGTTCGCGGATGATGCGGTGGCACTCGTTGATCGCCTCGAACATGCGGGCCTCGGGCATCTCGCGGGCGAAGCCCTCGATCATGAGGACAGCCGTCTCGCTGCCCGACACGATCAGGTCGAGATCGCTCTCCTCGAGTTGATCCTGCGTCGGGAACGGGATGAAAACCCCGTCAACCTGCGCCAGCCGGACGCTCCCGAGCGGTCCGCGGAAGGGGAGCTGCGAGATGCACAGCGCCGCCGAGGCCCCGTTCATCGCCAAGACGTCGCCGTCGTTCTGCTTGTCGCTGGAGAGCACCGAAGCCTGGATCTGGACCTCGTCGAAGAAACCATCGGGAAACAGCGGGCGGATCGGCCGGTCCATGAGACGGCTGGTGAGCGTCTCCTTCATCGTCGGCCGTCCCTCACGCTTGAGGAAGCCACCGGGGAACTTGCCCGCTGCGGCGGCACGCTCCCGGTAATCGCAAGTGAGCGGAAAGAAATCGATGCCGGCGCGCGGGGCGCCGGTCGCGGCGGCGACAATGACCGCCGTCTCGGCATAGCGCACGAGGACGGCACCAGCCGCCTGCTTCGCCAACTGCCCGGTCTCGATGCTGAGGGTGTGAGCCCCGAATTTGCGTTCAACAACCGTTTTCATGAAAACTCTTCTTTCTTCCCTTCCCGCCCGGCCACGTGCCCTGTGCACGCAGCCGTCACGAGGGGCAACGGAGCAAAAGCTCCCACCCTCGATACCGAACCAAGGCGGCGACACGTCCGAGGTCCGGCCACGTGCCGAACCTCCAGGACTCCACCACCGCCCGTGCCGACCGTCCTGACTGCCCCCACCCGCAAACGGGGGGCACATCCCGGTGGCACACTCCCGGCAGCAACGAACCGCCGGAAGCATCGCGTGGACAGGGATCCGAGATCGGGGCGACAAGGTCCCCCGCGATGCGAATCCCTAACGAAAGAACCCCTTCCCCTAAAACCTTTCATGGGACCGTCCTCGCGACCAAGGGACGTCGAAACGCCCCGTCGGGAGAACGAGTCCCCGAACCTCTCACGGGCCAGCGGCCGGCCCCGGCAACCTGTTCGCAGAGAAAGCGAAGGAGGGTTGCCCAGGGCACGCGGCGACCAGGCCCAGCCTTGACGTGCGGACGACTACTTGCGGATCTCGAGCCGCTGAATGATGTCGAGATACCGCTGCGGCTCAACGCGCTTGAGATAGTCGAGCAGGCGGCGACGACGGCTCACCATCTGCAGCAGCCCACGACGGCTTGCGAAGTCCTTCGTGTGCTTCTTGAAGTGGTCGGTGAGATGCG
>CANGGC010000091.1 GCA_947453125.1 Planctomycetaceae bacterium
CCTTCACGGCGGTGCTGCGGAACTCGATCGTCGGGAACTGCTTGGTGTCGAAGTAGTCGGGCTGGCGGAGATGCTCGTCGCGGGCGGCGTTGGCGGTATCGACGCTGTCGGCCTTGATCGTGAGGGAGAAGGTCGACTTCGAGGGATCCTGACGGTCGAGGGAGAACTTCCCGGAGACGTCGTTGAAGCGCCCTTGGATCCAGCTGATGTCGAGGAAGCGGGCCTTGAAGCCGACCGACGAATGGACGAGGTCGTAGTCGTAGTCGTCGGCGGCACGGAGCGATCCGGCGGCAAGGGCCAGGACGATAGCGAACAGGGCAGGCAAGCGAGGCATGAGAAGACTCCTCGGACGGGAATGGAACTCGCGGGGCGATCGACAGGGGCGGCGTGCCCCTTCCGATCCAGTCGCCCCCAACGGGGCCGGAGCATACCATCCCCCCGGACACTTCGGGCGTGCGCCGTGCCGTCACCCGGCCGGCGGCGAATCGAGGGCGGCGTCGAGAAACAGCCCCCGGTTGGCCCCGAGCACGGCCGCCGAACGCGACGCCTCCAGGGCGTGGGCATGGGCGGCCACCGCCGCGGCCCGCCGCATTGCGGAGTCACGGCCTGCGGCCGACTCGAGCACGTCGACAAAGGCCTGTGGCGTCTCGAGCGGGCGCACCCACCCCGAGCCCCGCGTGTCGAGATCGCGCCAGGGTGTCCGGTCGCTCACCAACACCGGCACCCCCGCCGCCAGCGACTCGAAGATCACATGCCCGAAATTCTCGCCGAGGGTCGGGAGGAGGAAGACGTCTGAAGCGGCAATCGTCTCGCGGACCCGGTCGGGAGCAACCTCCCCCTTCCATTCGATCCGGCAACCGGCCGGCGCCGAAGCGATCAACGGCTGACATGTCTCCCAGTAGGCCCGGTCCTCGATCGGGCCATGGATCGAGAACTCCACCGGACAGCGGAGCCGGAGGACAACCTCGATCGCGTACCGGACGTTCTTCATCGCGCTGATCCGCGAAAGCAGGCAGACCCGCAACGGTCCCTCCGGCCGGGGCGACGCTGGCGGGGGCTTCTCCGAAAGCCGTTCGGTGAGATCGGTGGCGACCCGGATGTCGGCGGCTATGCCCCCCATGGCGCGACGGATGTCATCCCGCTCAAAGTCGCTCGAAGCCTGCCAGGTCAGCCCCGAATGGAGACCGGTGAGCCGGGCAGCGGCCCGGAAAAGCCGCTTCTTCGTCGCCTTGATCCGCAGGGCGCTCGCCGCGAACTCGCCGCGCGGTGCGAGCACCCAGCGGATCCCGGGGGCCGTCCAGCCGAGCCGACGCACGACCAGCGGCATGATCGAGAACAACGGGTCGAAAAAGCTGTTGAGGTAGACCGTGTCGGGCCCGACATCCCGGATCAGGCGGGCCACGGCCGACAGGCTGCGGTCCGACGTCGATCCATAGAACACCGGCGTCCCGTCGACATCGCACCATCGCCCGAGTGGCACCCCGGCGAGCGGCTCCCGCGATCCAAGATCGTGGTTGCGGGTGAAGATCCGAAAGTCGACCTCGTCACCGAGCTGGTCAACCATGTTGAGCAACGTCCGCAACGGACCACCAGAGCGGAATGCAGGCCGGTAGTAAGCGGCGAAGACGAGGACGACCGGGCGGCGCGGAGGCATTTTCATCGTCCCGATCGACCCCACGTCGGAGGCTGTGGCAGCAGCGTTTACGGATCCAGGCCACGGCATCGCGATCGTCCCTCGATGGGCTGCTCCTCGTGCCCGTCCCATCGTACCACTCCGGCGGCCGATCACCCCGACGGCCGCAGCGCCGCGTGGAGGATCTCCACCGGATGGAGGGCGGTGCGACCGGTGCCGTCCTTGATCTGGTGTCGGCAGCTTGTCCCCGGGGCGGCAACGAGGACGTCGGCCGCCGCTTCCCGCACTGCCGGGAAGAGGACGAGCTCGCCGATCCGCATCGAGACGTCGAAGTGCTCCCGCTCGTAGCCGAACGAGCCGGCCATGCCGCAGCAGCCGCTGGGGATCGGCTCGACGGCATAGTTCCGCGGAATCGACAGGGCCGCGACCGTCGGCTGGATCGAGGCGAGCGCCTTTTGATGGCAGTGCCCATGGAGGCGGATCGTGCGGCGTTCGTCAGTGAATGCCTCCGGGCCGATCCGCCCCGCCGCCGCCTCACGGGCGAGGAATTCGTCGATGAGCAGCGCCCTTCCGGCCAGCCGCCGCGCGGCGGGGATCATGTCGCGCGGCACGAGATCGGGCACCTCGTCGCGGAAGCCGAGGATCGCCGACGGCTCGATCCCCACAAGCGGCGCCTCGTCGGTGATCACGTCAGCAAGCCGGCGGACGTTCTCGATCGCCAGGCCCCGCGCCTCGCGGAGGAGCCCCTTCGAGATCTGCGGCCGGCCGCTGGCGACATGATCGGGGATCGAGACCTCATAGCCGAGCCGTTCGAGGAGCTCGACGGCTCGGATGCCGACCGGGGCGTCGAGGGTGTCGGTGAACTCATCACAGAAGAGATGGACGCGACCGAGCCTGCCGGGACGCCGTGGCCGGCTCCGCATCCAGCGGGAGAGCGTCAGACCGTGGACGCGCGGCAGCGACCGGCCCGCCGCGAATCCCATCCCCCACTTGAGCAGCCCGGAGATTCCCGGGGCGGTGACGAGGGTGTTGTAGAGCCAGGGGACGCGCGAAGCCCATTGCATCGCCCGCCCCGTATCGGCGATGAGTCTCGTCCGCAGCGGGATGCCATGGGCGTCGATCCAGTGCTGCTCCCATTCGCTCTTGAGCCTTGCCATGTCGACGTTCGACGGGCACTCGCTCTTGCAGCCCTTGCAGGAGAGGCACAGATCCATCACCTCGGCGAGCTCGGGCGTCGTCCAGGGATTGGCCCCCGGGCTCCCGGCCGTTGAGGCCAGCGCCTGGCGGAGGACATTGGCCCGGGCCCGGGTCGTGTCCTTCTCGTCGCGCGTCGCCATGTAGCTGGGGCACATCGTCCCCCCCATCTCGGCCGATTTGCGGCACTGGCCGACGCCGCCACACTTCTCCGCCGCCCGCAGCACCCCTTGCACGGCGTCGAAATTGAACACCGTCTCGTGGCTCGGCTCCGGCTCCCCAGGCACGATCCGCAGTTGCGTGTCCATCGGGAGGGTGTCGACGATCTTGCCGGGATTGAGGATCCCCTGCGGATCGAACAGCCGCTTCACCCGGACGAGATGCTCGAAGCAGGCGTCGCCGACCATCGTGCGGATGAACTCGCCGCGGAGACGACCGTCGCCATGCTCGCCACTTAAAGAACCGCGGTATTTCTTGACGAGGTGCGCCACGTCGGTGGCGACGTCGCGGAACATCTTCAAGCCCTCGACCGTGCGGAGGTCGAACAGTGGCCGGAGATGGAGCTCGCCGGCGCCGGCGTGAGCGTAGTGGATGCAATCGATGCCGTACTTCTCCTCGAGAAGCCGGTCGAAGTCGGCGATGTAGGCGGGGAGGTCGTCGATCGCTACGGCGGTGTCCTCGACGATTTCTCGCGGCTTCTTGTCGCCAGGGATGTTCTGCACGAGCCCCTGCCCGGCCCGTCGCAACTCCCACACCTTGTTGGCATCGTCACCGAAGAGGCGCGGATAGGCGTGGCCGATGCCTGCCGAGGCAAGCGCCCGCTCGGTGGCCGCAAGCGACCGTTCGATCGCGGCCCGGTCGGCATGGCGGATCTCGACGACGAGGATGGCGCCGGGATCACCGACGACGAAGCTCCGGTTCCGCGTCTGCTCGGCGTTGCCCTTCGTGCATTCGAGGATCTTCCGATCGATCAGCTCGCAGCCGGAGAGAATGGCCCCCTCCATCGCCGCCGCGGCCTTCCCTTCGTGCATGACCACGACGGCCCCACGGAGGGCCTCGTCGACACTCGCACAATGGGCCACCAGCAGCCCCCCCGGCGCCGGCAGAGCGATCAGCCCGAGTTCGAACTCCACCCCGAGAAACAGCGTCCCCTCCGAGCCGGCGACGAGCTTGCAGGCGTTGAAGGGATGGGGGCTCGCCGGGTCGAAGCAGTCGGCGTCCATGAGGGCGTCGAGGGCGTAGCCGGTGTTGCGCCGGGTGACGGCCGCCTTCGGAAAGCTCCGTTCCACCTCGGCCCGGACCTCCGCATCGCCGAGAAGGTCGCGCAGCCCCTTGTGGATCCTGGTCTCGAGCGTGTCGGGGCCGGCGCACTTCGCCACGAACTCCGCGGCCGATTCTGCCGCGAAGGTCACCTCCGCCCCGTCGGCGAGGAAGCCGCGAGCGGCGCGGAGATGGTCACGCGTCGATCCCCAGGCGATGGAGTTTGAGCCACAGGAGTTGTTCCCCACCATCCCGCCGATCATCGCCCAGGAAGCGGTCGACGTTTCGGGGCCGAAGTACAGGCCGTGGGGGGCGAGGGCCTGGTTGAGGGCATTGCGGACCACGCCTGGCTGGACACGCACCGTGCGCCGCGCGACGTCGATCGCCACGATCTTGTTCATGTGGCGGCCGGTGTCGACGACAATCCCCCCGCCCACCACCTGGCCGGCAAGCGACGTACCAGCGCCGCGCGGAATGATCCCCACCCCCTCGGCCGCAGCGAAGCGGACGATCTCGCCGACATCGGCGTCAGACTTCGGCAGGGCCACCGCCAGCGGCCGCTCCTGGTATTCGGAGGCATCCGTGGCGTAGATCGTCCGCGTCGTGTCGTCGACAAGCAGTTCGCCGTCGAGCCGCGTGGCAAGCGCCGCCAATCGCTGTTGGAATCGGGCATCCTGCCGGGAAGGACCGGCGGCGGGATTCTGCTCGCTCGACACGCGGTGGGTCATGGCTGGCTACGGGAGGGAAAACGTGGACGAAGGAAACCGCTACGGTCATGGTAGCCTTTTCCTGAGCCCTTTTCGGACACTTCCTCTGCCCCCGGCCCGATCACCATGTCGACCCCTCACGCCGAACTCCCGCCGGTCGAGATTCGCCGCCTCGGCGCTGTCACCGTGGCGACCCTTCTCGACAAGCGCGTTCTCGGGGCGCGGGCAACGTCCCTCTTTGAGGACCACCTCCTGCCCGAGGCCGACAGCCTCGGCGGCGATGGACTCGTGATCGACTTCTCGCGGGTCACCTACTTCGGGAGTGATTCCTTCGGCCGCCTCGTGCTCCTGGCCGGCCGGGTGGACCGATCAGGCGGTTGGCTGACGCTGTGCCATGTCGACGGGAAGATCCGCGAGGTGTTCCGCGTCACCCGCCTCGACACGAGATTCGACATCGCCGACGACCTCGTCACGGCAATCGGCTCGAACCGGCCGACCGAACCGGGCTAAAAGGAAAGCAAGGCTCATGGCGCGCGAGAGGCAACGGTCGCTGTTCGACGACGACTCGCTCCCGGAATCCCCGGTGGCTAAGCCCACGCGCGCCGAGCCGGTCGCGCCGGCCCACCTCGCCGCAGACATCCACGCCCTTGCCGCCCGGCTCCCGGCGGACGTCCATCTCGGCACATCGAGCTGGTCGTTCCCCGGCTGGACGGGACTCGTCTACGCGCCGCGCCAGGGCAAGCCGGAGAGCGAACAGCGCCTGGCGCGAGGGGGCCTGGCGGCCTACGCGCAGCATCCCCTCTTCGGCAGCGTGAGCCTCGATCGCACCTTCTACGCGCCGCTGCTTGCCGACGAATACGCCGCCTACGCCGCGGCGGTGCCCGACACCTTCCGGTTCGTGGTCAAGGCGCCGGCAGCAATCACCGATCCCTTCACACGCGCCGGGAACTCCGGTCTTGTCAGCGGCGACAATCCCAACTTCCTCGAAGCCGCCACCGCGCATGCAGTCTGCGTCACCCCGGCGGTCGCCGGCCTGGGAGCGAAACTCGGCGCGATCGTGTTTCAGTTTCCTCCCTTGGGCCGGGCGCTGCTCGCCGACGTCCCGCGGCTCGTCGCCCGCCTCGTGGCCTTCGTAGCGGCGCTGCCGCGACCGCGCACCGACAGCCTCCCGCACGGTCCCCCGATCGCACTCGAGATCCGCGATCCCGCGCTCGTCTGCGAAGCGCTTGCAGCGGGCCTCCTCGAATGTGTCGCCATCCCGTGCCTCGCAGCGCACGCCCGAATGCCGCCGCTCGAGGCGCAGGCAGAAGTCTGGAGTCTCGATCGCTTCCCGCTCCCGAGCCCGCTTGTCATTCGCTGGAATCTTCATGCCGGCAAGGACTACGAGGGGGCGAAGCAGGAATACTTTCCCTTCGACCGACTCGTCGAGGAGGATCTCCAGACCCGCGACAGCCTCGCCCGGCTCGTCCGCACCCAGGCGCGGTCGGGGCGGACGGTCCTCGTGACGATCAACAATAAGGCAGAGGGGTCGGCGCCGTGGAGCGTCCACCGCCTTGCCGAGGCGATAGCCAGACAGGAGTGAACGATGCCGCAATCGACGTCGATGCGTCTTTCGATGGTCGTCAATCCACCGACCGACCAGCACCTCGAGTGGGCCGCGCAGGTCGGCGTCACCGACATCGTCATTCCTTATCCAGGGCTCGACCCGGCCGCGCTTGCCGCCACCTGCCGGCGGATCGACTCCTTCGGAATGCGCTGCACGCATGTGGAGCGGAAGCTCCCCCACCTCGGCCTCGTCCATGGGCTCCCCAACCGCGACGAGCAGGTGGCGGGGATCAAGACACTTCTCCGCCACATGGCTGACAATGGCATGGAGGTGCTCTGTTACAACTGGATGCCCGACGAAGATTGGCAGCGGACGAGCGCCGTCGCCCCGGCCCGTGGCGGCGCGAAGGCGACCGCCTTCCGGCTCGCCGACATCGGCGGCTCCTCGCGGCCGACGGTCACCGACGCCGACGGCCTCCCCTCGGTGCGGACGTCAGCTGAAAAACTTTGGGAGCATCTCCACCGCTTCCTCGACGAGATAGTGCCAGTGGCGGAGGCGTGCGGAATCCGGCTCGCGCTCCATCCCGATGATCCGCCGCTCGACGAGTTTGCCGGTCAGCCGCGGATCATGCATACCAACGCCGCGCTGCTGCGGGCGACCGATCTCGTCCCGTCGCGCGCCAATGCCATCTGCTACTGCGTCGGCTCGCTCCAACCGGCCGGGGAGGACGTGATCGCCGGGATCGAAGCCCTTGGTGACAAGATCGCCTTCGTTCACGCCCGCAATGTCCGCGGCACGGCTGCCGACTTCGTGGAGACCTGGCACGACGACGGCGAGATCGACATGTCGGCTGTGATCCGGGCGCTGAAATCAATCGGCTACTCGGGCGCCGTCCGCCCCGACCACGCCCCGAGCATGTCGGGCGAGAGCAACGAGACCCCCGGCTACGAAATGCTCGGCCGCCTGTTCGCCGCCGGCTATCTCAAGGGGCTCTTTGACGCGGCGTGAGGCGATGCGTCTTGCTGGTCAGAGCGTCCAGCCGAGTCGATCGACTCTCATCTCGGCGTCGCTAACCGCAGCCGATCCACAAGCCTTGAAGCGGGAGAGGCCTGCGGTTATACTTTTGGTATGAAAACAGCCGTCTCGATCCCTGACGACGTGTTCGCGGACGCCGAACGATTGGCGTCGCGACTGCAAACTTCTCGCAGCAATCTGTACGCCCGGGCCATCGCCGAGTTCGTCGCCCGTCATGACGATGACCGCGTTACGGCTCTGATGGATCAAGCCGTCCGCGAGGCTGGAAGCGAGGATGCCACCTTCCTGCAAGCGGCCGCAAAGCAA
>CANGGC010000092.1 GCA_947453125.1 Planctomycetaceae bacterium
GCCGTGTGGCGACGGCGGATCACCACCCAGTCGCCATCGGCGATCTGAGCTTCGACCATCGAGTCGCCCATCACTTTGAGGACGAAATGATCGTCCTTGTCGAAGAGCTCCTCGAAGTCGATCCGCTCCTGCTGCTCGTCCGCGGTTCGGAGCGTGCCTGCCGCCACCCAGCCGGCCATCGGCAGGCCGCGGAGGTGGGCCGGTTCGGTGATCAGTTCGATCGCCCGGGACATGTTCTTTCCCCGGCTGATCAGCCCTTTGCGTTCGAGCGCCTTGAGGTGGCAAACGACGCCATTGGGGGAACGGATTTCGAAAGCCTGACCGATCTCACGAACGGTGGGGCCGTAGCCACGGTTCTGGATCTTGTCACGGATAAAGGCGTAGATCTCGAGTTGCCGCTCGGTCGGAGCGTCGGCGCCCTGGTCGGCGACCACATTGCCCCCGACGCCGAGAATCGCGTCCCCATGCGAGATCGCTGGGCTCGACGTCAGCGGCGATCCGGTGGCCGCATCGCGGGGGGAGGAAGAGGGCTTTGCCGGCGATTGCCGTCCGCCGGATGGCCGTCCTGGAGTGACAGGCTTCACGGTGGCGACCGTTTTCCCGGTGGCGACCGTTTTACTGGTGGCGACCGTTTTACTGGTGGCAGTTGCTTTTCCGGCGGCAGCCGGCTTGCCGGCCGAGGAGGCGGCGGGCTGGGAGGTTTTCCTGCGGATCGTCACGGGTGCCTCGACGTCAGGGAGGGGGAGCCAGGGCACGGGCCCGGCATAAACATCGGTATCCTACTATACGCTCGTTCATTTTTGTTGCCAAGAGAGGCCAGAGCGGGGGCGCCGCTGATCCGCAGCCCATGAAAGAGGGCGCCGCGGCTTTGAAGAAGGCTCCGCGGCGGGGAAATCAACGCCCGGCAGCGGCGGCGGCCACGGCAGCATGGAGCTGTTGCGGCGAGAGGGTCATGGCGCGGGCGAAGCCGGCGATGAACCGGGCCGAGGTCGGCTCGAAAACGACGATCGAGAAGTCGCCGAGCTGAAACCAGTCGGCCGCATGAGGAAAGCGCCCCAGATAGGCCTGCTTGAGGGCTTCGTAGGCCGGGTGGGCCGAATCGATGAACGTCGCCTGGGCAGGGAGCGAAACCCGCGGCAACGCCTGCGGCGGAGGGCCGGAGGAGTCGGTCGACTCCGGCGCTGTGACGAGGAGACAGACCTCGGGCGTGGCGAGCATGTCGCGCGTGTGGGCCGAGAGTCGGCTGACGTGACTGACAAGCACCACGCTGCCCGCACCATGCCTCTCGTCATCGTCGGCGTGCGGATCACGCCCGGTGACGAGCACCGCATACGGGATCATCGAGGCAAACGGCCTGCCGTCGTGGAGCGTTGCCAGCGAGGCAACGCTGTGGCCGAGAACGAGCCGTCCGAGGAGAAGGGAGGTGTCGTGGTCGATCACCGGGAGGCTCCGCAAAGATCGAGGGGGGGCCGGAGGAACGTAAAACCGGGCCGGGGAAAGCGTGCAGGCCCGGCGATCTGTCGATCGCCGGGCCCGCAGTGAGTAAGATCGACCGGTGCCAAGACTCAGGCGATCAGGCGGCGGCGAGGGCCATCACCCGATCAACAAGAGTCGGATCACCAAGCCCCCGATCGCGAACCGGCGATCACCAGGCCCCCGATCGCGAACCGGCGATCACCAAGCCCCCGATCGCGAACCGGCGATCACCAGGCCCCCGATCGCGTACCGGCGATCACCAGGCCCCCGATCGCGAACCGGCGATCACCAAGCAAAGTGGGCAAACGCCTTGTTGGCGTCGGCCATACGGTGGACGTTGTCACGCTTGGTGACCGCGGCACCTTCGCGCTTGTAGGCGGCAAGGATTTCCTCGGCCAGCTTCTCGTGGGTGGCACGCCCCTTCTTTTCGCGGACGGCCTGAAGCATCCAGCGGATACCGAGCGACTGCTGCCGATTGCGGTTGACCTGCATCGGCACCTGGTACGCCGCACCACCGACTCGCTTCGAGCGAACCTCGACGGAGGGCTTGCAGTTCTCGAGGGCCCGATTGAAGACCTCGATCGGCTCCACGTCGGTAACCTTCTTGGCCACGATGTCCATGGCGTCGTAGAAGACGTTTTGCGCGATGCTCTTCTTCCCGTCGTACATCAAGCAATTGATGAACTTGCTGACGAGGAGCGACCCATAACGGGGGTCGGGACCGAGTTGTTCGCGGCTGGAGGTGATCTTTCCCATGACTCGTGCTTCTGCTTAACCCTTCTTGGCACCATAGAGACTGCGGGACTGCTTGCGGCCCTGCACGCCGAGCGTGTCGAGAGCACCGCGGACGATGTGGTAACGAACGCCGGGGAGATCGCGGACACGACCACCACGGACGAGCACGATCGAGTGCTCCTGGAGGTTGTGCCCTTCGCCCGGGATGTAAACCGTGACTTCCTTGGCGTTGGAGAGTCGCACACGGGCGATTTTCCGGAGCGCCGAGTTGGGCTTCTTGGGGGTCATCGTGCGGACCTGAAGACACACGCCACGCTTTTGCGGGCAGCGGTCGAGCACGGGAGACTTGGAGAACTTGCGCTTCGGCCGACGGCGGCTGCGAACAAGCTGGCTGATCGTGGGCATACCGGATCGCTTACGGAGGGGGCTGGGATCGCCTTGGTGATCGCCTTCGGGTGCACCCCGAGGCGGGAATCCCAAAATGTAGCCGAAACCATCTGCGGGCGGAAGCGGGAACGGCAATTCCCGTTGATCGGCCCAATTTCACCCCAGGATTCACCCCTTTTTTCTGGCCTACAGCCCCGGCCCAGTGGGCGGTTGGCGGGCGTTCGGGTGGGGAAACCTCAGGCCGCGCGGACCCAAAACTCCCCCCGTCCGCCAGAAGTCGTCTCGCCGTGCCACTGCGTCCAGGTGACGCGCGACCAATTCAAAGAGTGGGGGGGCGACGGCGCGGGGCCGCGTGCGGCGGGGCTGAAGCCGGCGGCGAGCAAGCGGCGTTCGAGGAGCGTCAGGAAAGGCGGAAGCCAGGTCGCCCCGGCCTGAAAAGTTGGGCCGGGAACGGCGGATGGGCCGGCTGCGATGATCGACCCGCGGCGCATTCCCAGGCCGGCATGACGGCCGAGCGTGCCGGCCACGACGACCGTGCCGGCACGCAGTTCGAATCCGGCGCCGCTGCCGCAGTCGCCCCCGATCGCCACGATCCCCCGCCGCATTCGCGCCGCAGCAAGGCGACCGGCGGAACCGTCAATCACGATCAATCCCCCGGTTACTCCGTTGGCTTCGCCAGGGAACGCGGCAGCGGCGTCGTCGCCGGCATTCCCGGCGATCCGGACCAGGCCCCCGCTCATCCCGGCGGCCAGCCAGTTTCCAGCATGACCGGCGATCACCAATTCGCCCCCCGCCATGCGCGCACCGGCCCGGTGGCCGACGGCGCCGATGACCTCGATCCTTCCGGAAAGCATCCCCGCGCCGATGCCGTGAACGCGCGAGAAATCACCGCGGCACTCGATCCGGTTGTCTTCATCGAGGGCTCCCGAAACGACGAACGCCGAGGCGAGCGGTTGCTGGCGGCCATCGATTTCGACAGGGAGGCGCTCGATGGCAGTCGTCCGGAGCTCAGTCAGCCGGTCGGGTGTGATGCCGGAGAGATCGATGGAACCTGGGCCAGAGAAGCCGCCTCGCGGCAGGATGACAAGCGGCACGGATTGGTTCCCGTGGCAGGGACGGAGGGGATGAAAACGGCCGGGGCCCGCCGGAGAACCTCTCCAGCGGACCCCATGATACCGATTGATACCGATTCAAGACCCCGTCGACGGATGCCGGCCGACCGCTTCCGGAAGTCCTCGCCTTGGGCCGTCACGGTCAACGCTCAGCCAGCGCAAACCTCGACCTTCCGCGGCTGGCAGGCCGCCAACTTCGGGCACACGACCGTCAGCACGCCATCGACGAGACGGGCCTCGACCCGAAGGGAATCGACGGCGACCGGCAACGTGATGCGCCGTTCGAAGGCACCGCTGCCCCGCTCCCGCAGGAGCCAGACAACCTTCCCGCCGGCAGGGGCTTCGTCCGGCCGATTGGCTGCACCGGCGGCCACGCTGTCGGCGGCCGTGTCGACGGCGCGACGCGCGCCTTTGAGCACGAGGCTGTCGCCCGACACCGAGATGTCGACGTCGTTGACGCTGATGCCGGGAAGTTCGGCTTCCACGGTGAACGCTTCGTCGGTCTCTCGCAGATTCACGGCCGGGAACACGCTCTCCTCCGAGCGGGGCCCCCAGCCATGGAGCGGCGGAGCGGTGACGAGTGTCGTCCAGAGTCGATCGATTTCGTCCCGCAGTTCATCGAGCGGGAGCGCGAAGCCGGTCCGGTAGGCAGGCATGGAGAACTCCTGGAGCGTGAGGTGGGAAAGGCTGATGTGGAGGCTTTCGAGTCTTCAGCCCGCCGCCGGGTGGCCAGCCGCGGCGGGAGCCGTGCAAAAGGAAGAAGCAAAGAGCGTGCCGATGGCTAAACTGCCGGCAGTGGGGCCCGGGGTGTTGCGTTTTTTCGGCCGCGAAACCGTGAAGTGCGGTGTGCTGTGGCAAGCTGTGGCGGTGGTTCCGCGGGTGCCGGCTGTCAGCTTGGCAGACCGGAAAAAGTGGTGGCCCGGGGGGCTGGATGCGAGTTGTGAGGAGGGGGCGAATCCCTATACTGCGACCGCTGGCTTGGACATGCCTGACGCGTGCTCCAGTCCGCGTCCACTTCTGTCGCCATGGAACTCAGATGCGTTTCACCCTGCTCGACCGCGTGACCGCCATCGACCCCGGCAAGAGCATCACGGCGATCAAGACGCTGACGCTCTCGGAGGAGTATCTCGCGGATCATTTCCCGCGCTTCCCCGTCATGCCCGGGGTGCTGATGCTCGAGTCGATGACCCAGGCCGCAGCGTGGACGATCCGGCTCGGCGAGGACTTCGCCCACGCGATCGTCGTCCTCCGCTCTGCCAAGAACGTCAAGTACGGAGATTTTGTCGAGCCGGGCAAGGTGCTCACGGTCACTGCCGAGGTCCTCTCCCAAGACGAGACGACGACGAAGGTGAAGGCCACCGGCACCGTCGGAGGGCGAACGAGCCTCACCGCCCGGCTGACGCTCGAACGCTACAACCTCGCCGATCGGGTTGCCCACGGCGACGCCCTCGATGCCCGTGTCCGCGCCGAGATGCGGAAGCTGTGGGCCGTACTCCATCCTGCCGGAAGGGGCGCCGGGGCCGCCCGGCCGCTGGTCTACGGGGCCGCCGTTGGAGGCGCAGCGTCGCCGCTGCCGGGTGCCGCCTACCGTCAAGGGGCGATCGAACCTTCTGGCGATGTCGCCCCGGTCGCCGGTCGCTGATCGGGCGTGGAGGAAAGCCGCGGGCCGGCGCGGGGTACGCTGCGTGCCCGCGAGGGGGCGTTTTTCGGCTGCCACAGCGCTCGCAAGACCCGGGGAATGGGGTGTGCAACGGGGAAAAAGGGGGCAAGGGCGTCCGCTGGGACGGGGAAGATTTTGGCGGTTGGGCAAAATCCCCGCCCTTTCCGGGTTTCCACGGCGGCAGCATCTCATTACAACCTTTGGTGGTTACCCGATGCTCCATTCCCCGTTTCTAAGGTGACACGTCGATGCCGTCCCGTGATGAAATCTTCGAGAAGGTCAAGACCGCGTTGGTCGATGCTCTGGGTGTCGATGATGACGAAGTGACCCCCAGCGCTACGATGGTCGGCGATCTGGGTGCGGAGTCGATCGACTTCCTCGACATCGTCTTCCGCCTCGAGAAGTCGTTCGGCATCAAGATCCCGCGGGGCGAACTGTTCCCCGAGGACGTCCTCTCCAGCACGGAGTTCGTCACCAACGGGAAGGTGAACGCCGCCGGAATGGCCGCGCTCAAGGCCCGGATGCCGTTCTACGATCTGACGAATTTCGAGCAAAACCCGAGCGTCCAGAACTTCCCCAACATGCTCACCGTCGAGGACATGGTCCGCTACGTGCAGAGCAAAGTGGGCGGTTGACGTTTTTCGGATCCTCATCGTCCCACGGTGCGGCGGGGTCGTTCCCCGTTGCCGTTCGCCCGTCCCTGCGGTGGCCGGCTTCCCGGCATAGCTCTCCATGCGCTGGTTCTGGATCGACCGTTTCGACGAGTTCGTCCGCGGTCGTCATGCCGTGGCGGTGAAGAACGTCTCCTTGGCCGAGGAGCACCTCCACGACCATTTTCCTGGCGCAGCGCTGATGCCCAACTCGCTCATCGTCGAGGGGATGGCGCAGACGGCGGGGCTGCTGGTGGCCGATGCGATCGATTACAACCGCCGCGTCGTGCTCGCGAAGGTGGCGGCGGCCGAGTTCCATTTCGATGCCGTCCCCGGCGACACGATCCGCTTCAAGGCCGAGATCCTCGACCTCAAGCCGGGGGGATCGTTGACGAAGGTCACGAGTGCCGTCGACGATCGCCTGCAGGGGGAAGCCGAACTGTTCTTTGCCCATCTCGAGCCGGGCGAGGGGGTGCCGAAGCTCTTCGAGCCGGACGAACTCCTCAAGTGGCTCGATCAGATGCATATCTACGACATCGGCCGCGACGAGTCGGGGCAGCCGCTCCAGCGGCCCGATTGGTGAGCGGGCCGATCCCGCACATCGGTGGCAACGCCCGCGCCGGGACGCGCGGAGGGTGACAGGAGGAGTCGACATGGTATCTGGGGCAGGAAGCGCTGGCGGCGTGGCGCACGATCCCAACCGGCGGCGCGTCGTGATCACGGGGATCGGCTGCGTGACGCCGTTGGGCGTCCGCGTCGAGGATCTGTGGGCCAATCTCAAGATCGGGGCCTCGGGAGTCGGTCGGACGACGGTCTTCGACGCGTCCCGCTTCCCCACGAAGATCTCCGCCGAGGTCCGCGACTGGACGATCGCCGACGAAGGCGAGCCGATCGAACGCTGGCAGCACTGCGGCCGCCACACGCGCTTTGCGGCCGGGGCGGCGCTCCAGGCGATGCGCGACGCCGGCCTGCCCAACGGGCTCGAGTCTGACCCGACCCGGATGGGGGTCTACCTCGGCAGCGGCGAAGGACAGCAGGATTTCGACTCCTTCACGAAAATGATGGCGCTGTCCATCGAAGGGGGCACGCTCGACGTTGCCAAGTTCACGCGGATCGGCCTCGAAACGCTCCATCCGCTCTCTGAGGTGGAGCAGGAGCCGAACATGCCGGCGGGGCATCTCGCCGCGATGTTCAACGCCAACGGCCCGAACCTTAACTGCCTCACCGCCTGCGCCGCCTCGAGCCAGGCAATCGGCGAGGCAGTCGAGCTTGTCCGCCGTGGCGAGGCCGACGTGATGCTGTCAGGGGGCACCCACAGCATGATCCATCCCTTCGGCGTCACCGGCTTCAATCTTCTCACGGCCCTCTCGACGCGCAACGACGACCCAACAAAGGCGAGCCGGCCGTTCGACAACGAGCGCGACGGCTTCGTCCTCGGCGAGGGGGCGGCGATGGTGGTGCTCGAGGAGCTCGAGCATGCCAAGCGCCGCGGGGCAAAGATCCATGGCGAGCTTCTCGGCTACGGCTCGACCGCCGATGCCTACCGGATCACCGACACCCACCCGGAGGGGCGCGGGGCGAGCGCCTGTATCCGCATGGCTCTGGCCGATGCGGGGATCAGCCCCGACGCCATCGACTACATCAA
>CANGGC010000093.1 GCA_947453125.1 Planctomycetaceae bacterium
CAGGCGAGCGCCTCGGCCCTGCGCAGCGCCAGTCGCTTCGGCACCAGTTCGCCGAGGAGGAGCGTGAAGAACGACAGCAGCCCCACGAAGATCGTCAGGGCGATCGAACGGGCGGCGCCCGCCAGTCCGGGCGGGAGGACGGAGGTGAGCCAGTCGGCCAGGTCGCTCACCAGCCGGTCGCCGCCGTAGGCCGCCGCGAGCGTGCCGACGAGGGTGATCCCGATCTGGACCGTCGGCAGGAATCGGTCGGGGCTCGACGCGAGTTCGAGGGCCGTTTTTGCCGCCGCATTGCCGGCCTCGGCCATCTGCCGGAGCCGGCCGCGACGGCTGGCGACGATCGCCATCTCGGCCCCCGAAAAGAAGCCGTTGGCGAGGATCAGGACGAGGACGATGAGGCTTTCCCAGATCATCGTGCGGACCCGCTCGGCGCGTCGTGGCGGATTACCGCAAGATTGTCACGGTGGATGACCTCTTCGTAGGGACAGTAGCCGAGGGTGTCGACGATCTGTTCTGTCTTCAGCCCCACGATCCGCCGCAGATCGTCGGCGGGATAGTTGGCCAGCCCCCGGGCAAACTCGCCGTCGCCGTCGACGAGCGAAACGACCTCCCCGGAGGTGAAGTTCCCCTCCACGGCACGAACGCCGGCGGCGAGCAGGCTCCGCCCCTGCAACACCACCGCTCCGCGGGCGCCGTCGTCGACGACGATTCGACCGCGGGCATCGGCCGACCATCCCAGCCAGCGTTTCCACGCCGGCATCGCCGTTCCCCGGCCGACGAACAGCGTCCCCACCGTGTCGGCGGCGACGATCCGGTCGAGCACCCGGTCGTCACGCCCCGACGCGATGATGCAGTGGCCACCCGCTTCCGTGGCGATCCTGGCCGCCTTGATCTTGCTTGCCATTCCCCCCTTGGAGAGGCCGCCGAGTGTGTCACGGGCCAGGCCGTCGATGCCGGCGTCGAGCTTCTCGACGGTGTCGAGCTTCCGGGCCGCCGGATCGGACGGATGGCGGTCGAAGAGGCCGTCGACATCGGAGAGGAGGACCAGCAGCGGGGCCCCCAGGAGCGTCGCCACGAGGGCCGCCAGCCGGTCGTTGTCGCCGAAACTCGTCCGCAGTTCCTCGACACTCACGGTGTCGTTCTCGTTGATCACGGGGATCACCCCGTAGTCGAGGAGGGCGCGAAGGGTGTTGCGGATGTTCAGGTAACGGGCCCGGTCCTGGAGATCGTCTGCGACGAGGAGGATCTGGGCCGCATGTCGGCCCCGGGAACGGAAGACCCGTTCGTAGGCTTCGATGAGGCAGCTCTGCCCGATGGCCGCGACCGCCTGAAGGTGGGCAAGCTCCTGGGGACGCGACGCCAGTCCCATCCGCCCCATGCCGGCCCCCACGGCCCCCGAACTGACGAGCACGACGCTCCTTCCGGAGGCGAGGAGCGTGTCGAATTGTCTGCCGAGGGCCTCGATGCGGTGGGGATCGAGGAGGCCGTCGGCGCCGGTGAGCACGCGCGTGCCGACCTTGACGACAAGGAGACGGGCGACGTCGGCGACGTCCTGGCGGAGCGGGTCGGGCATGGGGCTCGGTGGTGGAGGCTGGACCGGCACGGAAGGCCCTCCATCCTACCAGCCGGAGAAAAACCGACTCCAGCCTCTCCCGGCGGGGGCCGCCGTCGAGCGTCGGGCTCGGGGGTGTTTTTCCAGCCACGCCGCGGCACGGGTGGTGGCGATTGAGCGCCGCCGGTGCGGTGCTGTAGAGTTGTGTCCCGTGGCCGGCGATGGCGTGGTCACGATCGCTCGTCCGGTGGCCGGGCGCTGACCCGTGTTCGGAACCCTCTCAGGGGCCTGCATGCAGGCGATATGGTGGGAGAACTCCATCACGAGTGCGGCCTCGCGGCGATCTATCACCTCCCGGGTGCCGCGGCCAGTCCGCTCTGCCCGGTGCAGGGGCCCAATGACGTGGCCCGGCTCGTTCCCCGGATGCTCCTCGACATCCAGAACCGCGGGCAACTCTCCGCCGGAATGACGGCCTGGAATCCCGACCGCAACCAACTCCTCGCCACCCACAAGGATGTCGGGAGCGTGAGCGAGGTGTTCGGGATGAGCCACCGGAGCGTCTACGAGCGGCTCATGGAGCAGCACACCGGCCCGGCGGCGATCGGGCATGTCCGGTATGCGACGTGCGGCGCCGAGGATCGTGGCTACGCCCAGCCCCTCGAGCGTCCCCACATCCAGAAGCGGAAGTGGTTTTCCTTCGGCTTCAATGGGCAACTGGCCAATTACCCCGAACTGCGGGCCGAGATCCTCGCCGACGGCGACAACCACCTCGCCCGTGACAACGACACCGAGGTGATCCTCCACGCCATCGGCCGCGAACTCTCGGGGGATGCGATCCCGACGCCCGTGGAGCTCCTCGCGGCGATTTCCCGGCGTTTCGACGGCGCCTGGAACATCGCGGTGATCGATGCCTGCGGGAGGATGATCGTTGCCCGCGATCCGCTCGGCATCCGGCCGATGGAGTATGCCATCGAGGGTCCGCTGGTCGCTGCCGCCAGCGAGAGCGTGGCGCTGCTCAATCTCGGCTTCGCCACCGAATCGATCCGCTCGCTCGAGCCGGGGACGGCGCTGGTCGTCGATGCCTCCGGGGCGAGGATCGAACGCTTCGCCGAGAGCCCGAAGCGGGCCCACTGCTTCTTCGAATGGGTCTACTTCGCGAACGTCGCAAGCACGATGGACGAGCGGAGTGTCTACCTCGTCCGCAAGCGCCTCGGCGAGGAGTTGGCCCGGCTGGAGACGGTGCCGATCGACGCCGACACGGTCGTTGTCCCGGTGCCCGACACGAGCAAGGCGGCCGCCGACGCGATGGCCTACCGGCTCTCGATCCCGTCCGTCGAGGGGCTGATCCGCAACCGCTACACCGGCCGTACGTTCATCGACGGGGCCGCGAGCCGGCGCCAAAAGGCGGAATCGAAATACACTCCGCTCCGCGAGGTGCTCGAGGGGAAGCGGGTGATCCTCGTCGAGGATTCGATCGTCCGCAGCACCACCATGAAGGTCCTCCTGGGGAGGATGCGGTCGCTGGGGCTGGCCAAGGAGATCCACGTCCGCATCGCCTGTCCGCCGATCGTGGCGCCGTGCTTCTACGGCATCGACATGTCGACGATCAGTGAGCTCTTCGCTCCGCCGTTCCTCCGCGACGGTGTTCTCACGGAGGAGGCCCAGGCGGAGATGGCAAGCCGCCTGGGGGCAGACTCGCTCCGCTACCTCCCGGTTGAGTCGGTGGCCCGTTCGATCGACATGCCCTCGGCCGCCCTCTGCGAGGCCTGCCTCACCGGCCGCTATCCGACGCCGGCGGGGGAGAAGCTCTACCAACTCGCCCTCGGGCACGATCCCCGCAGCGGGGTCTCGAGGACCTACGAGACGGTCCCTCGCTGACCGTCCTTTGGCAATGCCTGGCAAAGCCCGGCCCGGTTTGGGCCGCGAAGGCGATGACGCCTCAGGCGTCGTTGGCCCGGGGCACGGCGGGAATCGCGAGCCGTGACTCCCGCGGCGGCAATGCGTTCCGTTCCAGGGCCGCCCGCCACACCGGCTCGCCGGCGAGCCTCGTCCGCCGTTCGAAGTGCGTGCGGTAGTCGAGATCATGCTCGGCGTGACGCTGGGGCACGTCGGCCGGCGGGGCGAACAGGCCGGTCGCAGCAGCGGCCCCAATCGCTTCGTGGAAATACTCCTCGACGTCGGTCCAGACATGGAGCACGCCCCCCGGGACGAGCACCCGCCCGGCGTGGGCGAGGAACATGTCGGAGAGGACGCGACGTTTGCGGTGACGGGCCTTCCACCACGGATCGGGGAAGTAGACGTGGATCGCGTCGAGGCAGGCGTCGGGGAAGAGGTTGCGGACGAGGACGTTGCCGTCGCCGGCGATGATCCGGGCGTTGGCGGCGCCCTGCCGGGCGAGCCGTCCGGCGGTCATCTTCGCGTAGCCATGGCTGATCTCGACCCCGAGAAAGCAGCGGTCCGGGGCGGCCGCGGCGGCGGTGGTGAGAAACAAACCCTTGCCGCTCCCCACCTCGAGTTCGACTGGCGTACCGGGAAGACAGCCCGGAAAGAGCTCGCGGGGATCGAGGGGCTCGGTCCGGAAGCCCGTGCCCTCCCGGAAGACAGGATCCTCGGTGAGAACGAGGAAGTGGGCGGAGAGGTCGAGTTCGGGGGAAGGTTTCTTCGGGGCACGCCGCGGCATGGTTCAGCCGCCCACCGCGGACCCATTGCCCGCCGTTGACGAAGTGGAATTGGCCGGGAGTGGCACCCCCTTGATGATCCCGTCGACGACGATGCTGTCGCGGACGATTCCCTGGAAACGACAGACGATCATCGCCTTGGGGCGGACACGGATCCGTTCCACCGCGATCACCATCCGGTCTCCCGGGACGACCGGCTCACGGAAGCGCACGTCCTCCATCCCCCCGAAGCCCATCACATACGAATCGAGGCTGAGGAGGTTGAACTTCTGGGTGACGTAGCTGGAGAGTTGGGCGGCGGCCTCGCACATGATCACGCCAGGCATGACCGGCATCGAGGGGAAGTGACCACGCACCCAGAACTCGTCATGGGTGACGTCCTTGTATCCGACGCACAACGCCCGGACGGCATCCTCGTGGACGATGGCCGTGAGTTGCTCCATCTCGAACCGTTGCTGGTTCCAGCGACGGATCTCGTGGATGTCGGCCAGGACATTGCCGAGGTCGTATTCGCTCGGGTCGATGATGTAGTCACGCGGCGCCACGGTGCGGGCTCCACCAGGAAAAAGCTTGGAGGTAGGGGGGGGCTTCAGGTGCGGATGTGCTTCCGCTTTGCCTTGCGGGCCTTGCTGTTGGCCGGACGGGAGCCGTGGTTGGCTTTTTTCAGGGTGCGATGTGGTTTGGCCATGGGGGAAAAGCTCCTTGGACAGGACGAAAAACGGTCGGCCGGGGCGCGCTTGCTGCCCCTGGCGAGCCAAGGGTTTTACCACGCGGTCGGGGGCGGTGCCATCCGGGTCGGTTGGCCTGGAAGCAGCGGTGATCCTGCCGGCACGCTCGGCTCACCGGCGGGGACGGCTCGCCACGGGGCGACGGGGGGGGGAGCGGTGTTCCTCGGCGGCGATCGCCTCCCGGAGGCTCGTCCGCACGATTTCCACGAAACTCGCCAGAAGGAACCCGAACAGGCCGCCGATCACCCCGGACGATACCCCGCCGAGCAACGCCCCCGCCACCGAGGCCTGCGTGAGCAGGGCGAGGGAAAGGCTGCCGGCCAGGGCCCCGCAGACCGCGCCGATCGTCGCGGAAATCGGCACCAGTCGACCGAGTGAGCGGGTCGTTTCCAGCGTGGTCGGCACTTGGCGGGGCATCGGGATCCGTTCGGCGCGTCGGCTGTGCCGTCGAGCCGCCAGATCCCGGTCGGTCGCCTCGCGCAGTTTCGTCCCGAGGGCGTTGCCGGCGACGTGGGCGGCGAGGCTGGCGGCAACCACCACCGTCGCCATCCAGCCGGCGATCCCCAGCCACCCGATGGCAGCGCAGGCCAAGGCCACGACCACCGCCAACCAGGTGTAGGTGACCAGGGGCATGGCACTCTCCGTCGTCCCGGACCGTTTCCGCTCCGTCCATGCCCCCGTTGGGCCTGGGCCACGCGGCGGCGCCGCTTCTCCCCTCACAGTGTAGTCGTCTGGCACGAGCCGACATCACGGGGCGTCGGTCACCGCCTCCTGACGGTAGATCGGGAGGAGGCGGTAGTAGACCTCGAGCGTGAGGACCGCCAGCGCCGTGTGGGCCAGACGCCCGCCGGGGGCCGTCTCCCGATCGGCGAAGAACCAGCTCCCTGCCTCGTGCCCGACGCGGGACTGGAGGGCCACGATCTGGTCGCGGTTGCGGCTGTTCCAGCGTGGCCAGACCGGATGATCGGTCTGGATGAGGGCCTGAGCGAGGTAGAAGTTTTGGTAGATCGCGTGGGGCTTCGGCCCCGGACGGGCGAGGGTCGTGATGCCACGCTGGAGCGGTTCCTCGTCGACGCCCCACCCGGTGTACAGGCGGCAAAGGAGCCCGATCGCCGAGGTGCATGGGGCGGCGGCCGGGGTCCGGTAGCCGTAGGCCGCCCCCTTCTGGGTGGCCACCGAGTCGAGGAACCTGCGTGCCCCTTCGAACGTCGGCGAGGAGGTCTCCACACCGGCCAGCCCAGCGCTCCGCAGGGCCGCGACCTGCCAGGTCGTCACCGTGATGTCGCCAGCCTGTCCGGGAAGGTAGCGCCAGCCACCGCCGTGGAGATCTTGGGAAGTCTCGATGAAGCGGACGGCGTCGCGGCAGGGTTTGCGGAGGAGGTCGTCGCCGGTCATCCCCAGAGCCTCGGCGAGGACGAGGGTGGCGATTCCATGCCCGTACATCGTCCCTTCGCAGAGGTCGCCGCCGCGGGGCGTCGACTGCATCCGGCTGAGGAGGTAATAGAGGCCACGGGAAACGGTTTCCTGGTAGCGCCCCTCGAGGTGGGTGCTGCCTGCCCCGAGGAACGGCAACAGCGCGATCGCCGTGCTCGCCGTCGTGCTCGAGAGCGTGCCGGGATCGCGGCAGGCGCCCTCGCAGCGGCATCCATCGAGGTCGAATCGCCACGATCCGTCGTTGGCCTGATGGAGCGCCAGCCACGCCAGGCCCCGTTCGACGGCGGCTTCGCTCGCAGGGCTCCCTCCTTTGCCCCGCGCGGCCAGGCCCCGCTCCTCGCCGCGCCGCGAGGCGTAGGGCACGCCGCTCACTCCCCCCATCGTCGCCCGGTCGGCCGGGAGCGCCGCGCCGCCGCGGGGTTTGGTGTCCGACGGCAGACGGACCGCTACGGCCGTAGCCCGCGGGCCGTCGGCGGCTGCCAGGCTGGCGTCTACCGGGGGGATGTCGAAGGCCTCCTCGGGAAGGGGCGAGGCGTCGTCGATCGCCTCCAGGGCCGGGATGTCTGCGGGGGTGCCGGCGCTTGCGACCTCGTCCGGCGCGATCTCCGCTTCGCCGCCGGCGGTGGCTCGGTCGTCTGCGGGGCCGATCTCGACGGTGTCGGTGGCGTCCGGACCCTCGGCCTCCGCCTCTCCGTCATCGAGGGCGAGGACGAGGGGCCGGGACGGAGACTCCCGGTGGGACGTCACGGTCGCCAGGGCCAGGAGGATGCCGAGGAGGACATGGGCCACGACGCTTGCATAGGCCGACCGCGACACCGGGCTTGCGACCACGCGCTCGATCCAAGTCGACGCCGGCGCTCCATCGCCGCCGGCGTCGGGCGGCGTGGGGGGCTCGGGATTGAGCGACGACTCGGGCGACACGTTCGGGCCCTGCTGGTGTGGGCGAATGGTCCGCAGCAGAGGCCACGGCATCCCCGGAGAGAGTATCGACCGCCGGAGGGAACGGGCTCGATCCTGCCAAACGGGCCCGAGCTGATTGGGGGAGTTGGGGAAAGCCGGGGGACGGGCGGGGGCTGTGTGGGCCCGGTTCTGCCGGCCCGACGGGCCGACAACGCGTTCCGGGCTACTCCTTGAACTCTTCTTCGACGCTCTGCTGGCCGTAGATCGGCAGGTGGCGGTAGTAGACCTCGAGGATCATCGTCGAGAGCGACGTGCAATAGAGCCGACCGGCCGCGTCAGCGCCGTGGCCGCCGTTGACCCCTTCGAACCAA
>CANGGC010000094.1 GCA_947453125.1 Planctomycetaceae bacterium
TCCGGTCGAGGATCGACTGCATCCGTTCCCACATCGCGTAGCCGAGCGGCTTGATGACCATGCAGCCACGGACCGGCGATTGTTCGGCCAGATCGGCCGCCTTCACGACCTGCTGGTACCACTCCGGATAATCCTCGGCGCGGGTGGGGGAGATTGCGTGATCGGCCATGGGGGTCTCCGGACGGGGCTGTCGTGGGGGGCGGGATACGGGGGCCAGCGGGATGATCGTGTCGGCGGGATTGTAGTCGCTGCCGGGTTTTTCCGCGGAGCCGGCGGCACGCCTGCGTGGTGCCTGATAAAATCGTCGCCGGTCACGCTCCCGCCGCCAACCCCACCCGGACCCCGCATGTCGCCCGTCGATCCCCCAAACCGTGCGGCCCGTCCCTCGTCCCAGCGACGGCGGGTCACGGAACTGGCGCCGCAGACCGCGGTCGATCAGGTGTTCCTCGCCACCCACAAGCAACTCCGGCCGAACCGCAACGGCCAGCTCTATCTTCAGGTCGAGCTCGCCGACAGGAGCGGATCGATCACCGGGAGAATGTGGAACGCGTCGGATGCCGAGTTCGAGGCCTTCGACGACGGCGATTACGTCCGCGTCGATGGGATGACGCAGCTCTACTCGGGCAATCTCCAGCTCATCATCCAAGGGATCGGGCGGATCGATCCGCGCGTCGTCGATGAATCGGAGTTCCAGGTGCTCTCGGCGGCCGACGTCGTCCGTCTGCGGGGGGAACTGGCGGCGCTGCTGGCGACGATCCCACCGGGGCAGCTCCGGGAGCTCGCCGACGAGGTGCTCGCCGACGAGCCGTTGATGACGGTCTTCTGCCGCTGCCCGGCCGGGGTCAAGCACCACCACGCCCATGCCGGCGGCCTCCTCGAGCATGTCGTCAATCTCCTCCGCCTCGCCGACCGGGTCGCCCCGCTCTATCCGGCGATCGATCGTGATCTCCTCCTCATCGGTGTCCTCTTCCACGATCTCGGGAAGACGCTGGAATTGGAGAGCGAGAACGGTTTTTCCTACACCGACGCCGGCCAGCTCCTCGGGCATGTCCTCCTCGGGCTCGAACAGTTGGAGGCGAAGATCGTCGCGGTCGAGGCCCGCACCGGCCGGCCGTTCGACATCGATCTGGCGGTGCGGATCAAGCACATGGTGGCGAGCCATCACGGCCAGTACGAATACGGCGCCCCGAAGCTCCCGATGACCCTCGAGGCCCTCGCCCTCCACCACCTCGATCACATGGATGCGCGGCTCGCCGGCGTGCTCCAACTGCTCCAGAACGAAGCGGCGATCGACGGTGGTTGGACCCAATACCAGCAGTCGCTCGGGAGAAAGTTCTTCCGCGGGCGCGGCTCATGACCATCTCCGCCGGGGGTGGTTCCCAACCGACCGTGGAGGCCACCGATGCCTAAGGATGACCAGGGCCGATCGGCCGATGGACGGCGTGAGCGGCACCCGGCGGGGCAGACGCCCTCCGCTGCCCGGGCCGGGAGCCCCCCTGCGGCCGGCCGGGGTGACGTCATCGGCGTCTTTCGCCGCGCCGCCGGAGGCTACGGATTCGTCCATCCGCTCACGGCCGCCGCAGGGAGCCGGGAGGGGGATGTCCATGTCGCCCAATCGGCCTGCCTCGATGCCGTCAACGGCGACACCGTCCGCGTCCGGCTGTCGCGGGGGCGTGATTTCCGCCGCCCCGGCCCGTCGGGCGAAATCGTCGAGGTGATCACGCGGGCGAAGACGCGGTTTGTCGGCAGTTTCTTCGTCGCGGCCAACTCGGGCTGGGTGCAGATCGACGGCACGTCGTTTCCGCGGCCGGTGTCGGTCGGCGATCCCGGGGCGAAATCGGTGCGGGAGGATGACAAGGTCGTCGTCGAGGTCGTCCGCTTCCCCACCCATCTCCGGGACGGTGAAGGGGTGATCATCGAGGTTCTCGGGAAGGCAGGGGAGCCCGGGGTCGATACCCGTTCGATCATCCACGAGTTCGGTCTCCCCGGCCCGTTTTCCGACGAGGTCCTCGACGCTGCCCGGGCGGAGGCAGCCCTGTTCACCGAACAGGTGCCGGCCGACCGTCGGGATCTGACGGCGCGGACGATCATCACGATCGACCCGGTCGACGCGCGCGACTTCGACGATGCGATCTCGCTCGAGCGGCTGGAACGCGATCACTGGCTCCTCGGGGTCCATATCGCCGACGTCGCCCACTTCGTGCCGGAGGGGGCCCCCGTCGACCAGGAGGCGCTCGCTCGTGGCACGAGCGTCTATCTCCCCGACCGGGTGATCCCGATGCTTCCAGAGATCGTCTCCAACAATCTCGCCAGCCTCCAGCCGGGACGGGTGCGCTACGCACGGACCTGCTGGATCGAGTTCACTGCCGACGGGATCCCCGTCCACACCGACGTCGAACGGACGGCGATCCGCAGTTGCCGGCGCTTCACCTACGAGGAGGTTGACCAGTTCCTCGCCGACCCGGGCACCCCCGAGGTCGAGATGACCGAAGAGGTGCGCACGCTCCTGGGGCGGATGCGCGATCTGTCCCGCATCCTCCGCCGCCGGCGGAAGAACCGCGGGGCCCTCGAGCTCGACATGCCGGAGGTGAAGGTCGATCTCGACCGGGATGGACGGGTGTCCGGTGCCCACGTGGTCGCCAACACCGAGAGCCATCAGATCATCGAGGAGTTCATGCTTTCGGCGAACGAGGCTGTCGCCGAGCGACTGTCGGCCGCAGGGGCGGGATTTCTCCGCCGCATCCATGCCCCCCCCGATCCACGCAAGCTCCGCCAGTTGACGGAGTTCGTCTCCGAATTGGGGTTCGAGGTCGACACGCTCGAGAGTCGGTTTGAGCTCCAGCGTCTCCTCGGCCTGACCCGCGGCCGGCCCGAGGAACATGCTGTCCATTTCGCCGTGCTCCGGAGCCTCGCCCGGGCCGTCTACGGGCCCCAGCCGGAAGGGCACTATGCCCTGGCGAGCGACTGCTACTGCCATTTCACGTCGCCGATCCGCCGCTATCCCGATCTCGTCGTCCACCGCGCCCTCGACCAACTCGCGCGCGGCCGCCGGGCCCCCGATGACGGGCTGGTCGATCTCGGACTCCACTGCTCGACCCTCGAACGCCGCGCCGAGGCCGCCGAACGGGAGCTTGTGAAGCTCAAGCTCCTCCTCTTCCTTTCCTCGAGGATCGGCACCGAGATGGAGGCCGTCGTGACGGGGGTCGAGCCGTTCGGCCTGTTCCTCCAGGGGCTCGAGCTGCCGGCCGAGGGGCTTCTCACCCTCGCCGAACTCCCTGCCGACACCTACCGCTTCGAACGGGGCAGCCACACCCTCTCCGGGCGGCGTCCGGGGCAGTCGTGGCGCCTCGGTGATCGTGTCCGCGTGGCGGTGAAGAAGGTCGACCTCGACCGGCGTGCCCTCGAGTTCCGGTTCGTCGGCGATCGGGGGAAGGCCCCGCCCGGGCTCCGTGCCGCCCGTCACGTCAAGGGATCGCGGCCCGCCCGCAAGCTGCATGAGAAGACGCCGGGCAAAGGAAAGGCCAAGGCGAAGCTGAAGGGCAAGGCCAAGGGACGACGCGGCCGCTGATTGCGCTGGACTTTCTGCCCGGGGGATGCGGAGCTTCGTGGCGGGATCGGGCGTCATCCCTACAATCGGCGGGCGGCATACCCGCGCCTCGTACCCAAGAGAACGACAAGGAACGCTCCTGTGAGTGAGTCGGCGACGTCCCCCCTGCCCCGACCGACGAGCCTCCGTGAGACCGCGTTGTGCCACTGGCATGCGGCGCATGGTGGCCGCATGGTCGACTTCGCCGGCTGGAACATGCCGGTCCAGTACGCCTCGATCGTCGACGAACACCTGGCGACGCGGTCGTCGGTCGGCCTCTTCGACGTCTCGCACATGGGGCGCCTGTCGGTCACCGGCCCCGGGGCGCTCGAGTGGCTGGAGTCGATGCTGACGAGGAAGGTGGCCGGGATCGTCCCCGGGCAGTTCCGCTACACGCTCGTTACCGCCGATGCCCCAGCGCCTCTGGTGATCCTCGATGATGCGCTGGTGAGCCGCGACACCGACGCCACCGACGGCACGCCGCGGATGGCGTTGGTCGTCAACGCCGGGAATCGGGAACGGGTCGTGGCCTGGCTCCGCTCCCGACTGCCCGCCTCCGGCGTCGAACTCGTCGACCACACCCTCGACACCGCGATGATCGCCGTCCAGGGGCCGCGCGCGGTCGATGTCGTCGTCGGGCTCTGTCCGGGGGACAGTTGCACACGGATTCGCTCCCTGGGGAATTACCGGGGGACGACAGCCACGGTTGCCGGGCATGCGGCGGCGGTGAGCCGCACCGGATACACCGGCGAGGATGGGGTCGAGGTGACGGTGGCGGCGAGCGACGCGGTGGCCGTCTGGGAGGCGATCCTCGCCGCTGCGGCGCCGCTCGGGGGACGGCCCTGCGGCCTCGGCGCCCGCGACACCCTCCGCCTCGAAGCGGGAATGCCGCTCTACGGCCACGAACTCCTCTCCCACAGCGATCCGTTCGCCCTCGGGCTCGGTTTGGCGGTGAATCTCGAGGGGAGGAAGTTCCCCGGATGCACGGCCCTGGCCACGTTGAAGGCTCAGAAGCCGGCCCGCGTCCGGGTCGGGCTCGATCTGGGGTCGAAGCGATCGGCTCGCGAGGGGAATGTCGTTCTCGCCGGGGCTGGCCACACGCTCGCCGGCGGCGAGGTCGGGGTGGTCACCAGTGGCAGCTTTGCCCCCACGATCGGCCACGCCGTGGCGATGGCCCTGATTGAGCCGGCTCTGGCGGCAGAGGGGACCGCGGTGGAGATCGCGATCCGCGATGCCCGCCAGCCGGCCCGCGTGGTCGGCTTACCGTTTCACCGCCGGCCGGCGGGTGGTGGAAAACCCCCGGCCGCGGGATGATGGGGGGCGGATATCCGCGGGTGGTCGGGTGCGACATAGCCGGGTGCAGACCGAGGTTCGATCGATCAAAAACAGGAGGAGCGACGTCGATGCTGAAGGATGTGCGATTCGCGAAGTCCCACGAATGGATCAGTCCCGTGGCTGGCGGTGTGGCGACGGTCGGGATCTCGGCGTATGCCGTCGAGGCCCTCACCGATCTGGTGTTCATGCAGCTTCCGGCGGTCGGCCGGAAGGTGAAGGCCGGGGAGTCGATCGGCGAGATCGAGAGCGTGAAGGCGGTCAGCGACCTCTATGCCCCGGTGTCGGGAGAGATCGTGGAGGTCAACACGTCCCTCCCCGATCAGCTCGAGACCCTCGGAAAGGATCCGTTCGGTGCGGGGTGGATCGTCAAGATCCGTCCGGATCACCCGGCCGAAATCGACGCCCTCCTCGACCGGGCGGCCTACGAGGCGCTCATCGGCAGTCAGCCCCACTGAGACTCCCCCTTGAATCGAGCCCCTGACCCCTTGCCTGAGGCGCGTGCCCGGCCGGTGATTGCCTGGTGGGATCCGCCGGCCGACGGTGCCACGAACATGGCGCTCGACGAGGCGCTGGCCGCCGAGGCCGCCCGATTGGATCGGGTGCTCGTCCGCATCTCCACCTGGTCGGAGCCGACCCTGTCGCTCGGCGCGTTTCAGGCGATTGCGGAGGCCCGCGCCCACCGGGCGCTGGCCGGGCTGAGGATCGTCCGCCGGCCGAGCGGCGGCGGCGCGATCCTCCACGGCAGTGACGTCACCCTCTCGGTGGCCGTGCCGCGGCTTCACCCCTGCGGGGGCACGCCGCAGCGGCTTTACGACGCGGTCCACGAGGCGCTCGTCGCCGAGTTGTCGGCGTGCGGTGTCGAGGCGGGCTTGTCCGCGGGGAACGCACGAGCGGGGAGATCGGGGAGTGATCGGGTGGATCCGGATTCGGGCCCTGAGGCGGCTCCCACCGCGGGGCCGCCGGCGGAAGGTCCACTCCTCTGTTTCGACCGGCGGGCGGTCGGGGATGTGGTCATGCCGGTGCCGGATGGTCGCTTCGGCAGCGACGCCAAGATCCTCGGCAGTGCCCAGCGGAGGCTACGGGGAGCGGTCCTCCAGCACGGGAGTCTCCTGCTGGCGGCCAATCGCCTCGTGCCCGAGGAATCCCGCCATCCAGGCCTCGAGGAATTGCAGCGAAGGGGTGGGGCTGGCGGGGATTGGGCCTGGGGATCGCCTGCTGGCACGGGGCTTTTGCAGGGCTGGCTCACCCGGCTCGCGGCCACCCTCGGAGAAGGACTCGAGACGCCTGTTGGTCGGTTTGCCCCCTCCCCGGAGGCGGGGTATGAGGAAGGCCTCACGCGTTTTCAACAAGACAGTTGGAATGGACGTCGGTAAGATAAAGGCCTGGGGTAGAACTCCGGGGCGATGTCGATCTTCCCTGTCGAACGGTCGTTGAAAACGACTGGTCGCCAGCGGTATGGCTTTGCTAGGGTTTCTTGGAGTCTTCAACGGCCCGCCGTTGGCGTGGATCGGTGGGGATGGCAAGGATCGGTCTCGAGTGGGTGGAGACAGCCGCACCATGATCACCAAGTTGATCGTCGCCACCGGCAAAAGTGCCGGTCGTTCGATCGCCGTCAAGAAGAACACGCTCCTCATCGGCCGCGCCGAGGAATGTGACGTCCGACCGTTGAGCGAGGACGTCAGCCGGCGTCACGCGGCTGTCCATGTCGGCCCGGCCGAAGTCTGGGTGGAGGATCTCGGCAGCCGGAACGGGACGTTCGTCAACGGGGCGCGGATCACCGCGAAGACGAAGGTCGTGTCTGGGGATCTGATCCGGGTCGGCGCGCTCGAGTTGACCGTCTCGTGTTCGGAACCGGTGGCCCAGGGGGGCGCCGATCAGGACGTGTCGAAGTGGCTGATGGCCGATGACTCTCCGGCCGGGATGTTCGACACCACCCGTTCCCTGCGGGCCACGACCGACGGCGTGAAGGCCGCGACGATTGGCCCCGCCGATGCCGATTCCAGCAGCATCCACTCCGCGGCGGCGGGCTCGGATGACGTCCATGGATCGACGATCTCCGGGATCGCCGGGGATACGCCCGCGACCACCGTCTCGGGCTCGGCCACCTCCAAGAACAGTGGGAGCTCGACGAAGGTCGGCCAAAACGCAGGCGACACGAAGTCCGACAGTTCGGTCGCGATCGAAGCGGTCAAGCAGTCGAACGCCACTCCAGGCTCGCTCCCCCCGTCCGCCCAAAAGGGGACGGTCAACTCGCGGGATGCCGCGGCCGAGGCGCTGAAGAAGTTCTTCGGCAACCGGTGACGCCCCTTTCGGGCCGGTCGTCCGCCCTGGCTGCCCGTGGAAAAAGTCATCCATGACCGAACCGGCTGCGGGGCCGCCGGTGGAGCCAGTCCACTTGGAAAACCTTCTGTTGTCTCGAGCGCTACGCACTCCCGACCGCCTCGTGCGGTCGGGCCGGCACTTTATCCACAGCCTGCTAGGGCGAGGTCGCATCGCCGGTTGAACGGGATGAAGCGGTCGTGCCGGCGAAAAAGCTTTCCTGAACGGAATCTTTTCCCCAAAGAGCCGGACCTGCGCCGCCGGAGACGGGAATACTTCCGGCAGAGTTTCGCCAGCCGTTCAAGTCCCCCGTCGAGGAGATCCATCGAGGCCCGCCTCCGCCGCCGCTGTTTGCCCGAGCCTCGAAACGCCCCGCTGTGATGTCGCCGCCGCCCCCCATCGGACGCCGA
>CANGGC010000095.1 GCA_947453125.1 Planctomycetaceae bacterium
GGCGGCGCGTTCCCCAATAAGCAGGGCAGTGGCCGCCGTGTGCCCGGCAGGAATCGTAGGGACGATCGAATTGTCCACCACCCAAACGTTCTCCGTTCCATGGACGCGGAGACGGGGATCGACCACGGCGAGCGGATCGTTTCCCATCCGACACGTTCCCACCGGGTGGTAGTACGCTGAGGCGTGACCCCGCAGGAAGGCGTCTGCCGACAGCCTGCCCGGCAGGATCTCAGCCCCCAACCCGAATCGCTGCAGGGCCGGTTGCGCGATGATCGATCGGAGCCGCTCCACGCCGGCGTGCAGTGCCGAGCGGTCTTTCGCGCTTTCGAGGATCCGCGGATCGATCCGTGGTGGCCCCCAGGGATTGTCGGGATCAGGCATGATCGTTCCCCGGCTCGACGGATGCATGAGCACCACGGAAAACTCGACACTCCGGGGATCTCGATACGTCTGGAAGTGGCTGAACACCTCGACGTCAGGCGTCATGCCGGCCTGCCCGAGGAAGCATCCGGCCTCACAGCAATTGGATGCCATCACCCCCGTGCCAAACAGGCCGTATTCGATCGCTGCCTTGAGCCACATCGCCGGCCGCCCCGGCGGGGGAAGCGTCGATTCCACCACCACCGGCACCCCGGCATGATCCTGGAAGTTCAGGCCCACGCCGGGTAGGTCGATCGCCACCTCGATCCCCGCGGCGGCCAGTGCCTTCGCGGGGCCGATGCCCGATTTTTGGAGGATGTGGGGAGACTGCAGGGTGCCGGCGCAGAGGATGACGGCCTCCGAGGCGAGGATCATCTCATCACCTCGACGCCCACCGATTTCGATGCCCACGGCGCGCGTGCCATCCATGATCAGCCTGCGCACGGTCGAGCGCGGCCGAAGCGAGAGCTGCACGCCCCGGGGGACGTGCGTCAGGTATCGAGCGGCGCTGCTCCGGCCGGCAGGGCCCTGAAAAAGGGGGAACATCCCGCAGGTGTCCGCTTCGGCTCCCGTCAGAGCGTCGATCCGCCGGAGACCGTCCTCCTCACACGCCCGGATGAACGCCGTCGAGAAGGCTGACTCGTGCACCGGCCGGCGGATCGACAGCGCCGTGGTGCCGGCAGCGGAAATCGCTCGTTCCCAGCCGGGGCGGAGATCGGCCCAAGACCAGCCCCCGTTGCCCGCCCAGGCGTCGTAGTCAGCCGGCGCGCCGGCCGCTGCCACCATGGCATTGACCGACGAAGTGCCACCGACGACCCGCCCCATTGGAAAGGGAATCCGACGGCCGTCGAGTTGCGGCTGGGGAATGCTCTCGAGCCGCCACGACCACCAGGGCCGGAGGCGGAGGCTCGCCAGCGGCACGCGGAGCGGCCACCCCGGAAACGGCGGGCCCGCCTCGATGACCATCACCCGCTTCCCGCCCTGCTCGGCCAACCGCCGGGCGACGACGCAACCGGCCGTTCCGGCACCGATGACGAGGACTTCGGGATCCTTCACCGAGCTTCGCTCATGCTCGGCCAGGCGGGCAGCAAGGGCTCCACCGCCCTCTGTCACTTCCCGCCGAACTTGTAGGCGGTGTTCTTCGGATCGAAGTCGGCGTCGGTGAAGCCGTTGTTCACCTTCACATTCATGTACGTGTACTCCTCCATGAGGAGCGGCTGGCCACCGGCCTCAAGCGGCCAGTCGTACGATTCGTAGCGGATCGGGATCGTCAGCTCGTCGTCGATGAACACGCGGGCGAGGTGGAAGCGGAAGTTCTTCCTCGGCGTCGGGTGGGTCACCTGGATGCAGGTGCAGACGCGGCCGTTGACCTTGGCGTTGGGGTAGAAGTTGACCTCGCACTCACCGAACTGCGAGTCGTGCCTGGCGACCTCAACGAGCCGCTTGGTGAGATTCTCCACCCCCAGTTCGGTAATCGGGTAACGCTGCCCCGACATCGCCAGCATGCTCTGGGGTTTGAGCGAGACGGTGCCGACGAGGGCCTTCACGCCGCTGCCGGCATGGGCGAGCATGTTGCCGTCGTTGCGGCCGTCGACGTAGATCACTTCCTGCCCCTTGACGCTGTCGGGGCCGAGGAAGGAAAGGTAGACGCTGAACGGCTTCTGACGGATCTTGGCAAACATGTATTCATGTTCGCCGAGCTTGCCGTCGATCCGCTCCCGCTTGACGACGGTCGCCGAGTAGTCCTCGATGTGTTCTTGGATGCCGCGGAGGCCCTTCTCCGCAAGTTCGAGGGCCGGCTTGAGCGAATGCTCCGCTTCGGTAAACGGCACCGCCGCCGGCGAGCCGATGTTCCCGCGGGGGAGACCGCCATTGGGGAGCAGCCCCGGGCCGAGGTCGGCGGCCGTCTGGCCGTAAGCCGCGGGTGCCACGAGGGCAACGGCGAGGATCACGCCCAAGCCCGCTGCAGAAAACCGTCCGTCCCGTCGCACCCAGGCCATCGCGCACCCTCCATGGATAAGCGGGGTCAGGAATGAGCCCGCTTGGGCTTGACTCCGCGTAGAACATTCATCGCCCCGGACAGAACCCCGCATGAACCGTTCGATCGCCGCCGGAACCGCCGTCAGAATCCGACACGCTGCCGACCGTTCCACCCAGCTCGGGGCACCCGAACGCCATCGGGGCGGGGAGTGTAGCCGCCGCTTCCAGGCGGAACCACCCCATCTTCACCGGCCGTTTCCCGGTGCTTTCCCGCGGAAACCGGCAGATGCACTGGGGTTTCCGCCGCGAAACCGACGCTCCTTGCCCCTCCCCGCTCCGGCAACCATGCTCGCAGATTCCCCGCCCTCCTCTGCCCCCCGCCCCAGCTCTCCCCATGGCCACCGTCGACACGCCCACCCCGGCCCCGCAGATCGCCGTCACTCGGATCGAATCGGAGCCCTTCGCGGAGCACAGCTATCTGGTGTCGCTCTCCAGGAGCCGCGACTGCGTCGTCATCGATCCCGGCTTCGAGCCCGATGCGATCCTCGACGAGATCGAGCGGCAGGGGCTCGTTCCCCGGGCGATCCTGATCACGCACGGCCACTCCGACCACATCGCCGGGAACGGCACCTTGCGGGAGGCGTTTCCCGAACTGCCGATCCTCATCGGCCGCGGCGACGCCTCGAAGCTCACCGATCCGATGGGGAATCTCTCCGGATTGTTCGGCTTGCCGATCACCAGCCCCCCCGCCGACCGCCTCCTCGACGACGGCGAGTCGTTTTCCGTCGCCGGGCTCGGCTTCACCGTCATGGAGATCCCCGGCCATTCATCCGGGCATGTCGTCTTCCTGATGGAGAGCTGCACGCCGCCGGTCGTGTTCGGGGGGGACGTGCTGTTCCAGGAGGGGATCGGCCGGACCGACTTCCCCGACGGCGATTTCGCCGCCTTGGCTGCCGGGATCCGCGGGAAGCTCTACCCGCTCCCGGAAGCGACGGTCGTCTTTCCCGGCCACGGTCCCGAGACGACCGTCGGCCACGAACGCCGCCACAATCCCTTCGTGCCCGCCGCGCCTTCCGCACGATAGATCACCCCGGGCCGATTGACCCCCACGGCTCCGTCGATCGACAATTGACTCCGATGCTCTATCACGCCGAACCGATGCCCGTCGACGTCGCCCCTCCCCGCCGTGCCGCCACCGGCCGCAGCGCCGTCTGCCGCGCCGCCGGGCTGACGCTTGCTGCCCTGGCGCGGCTGCTGTCGGGAGCGAGCGTGCGGTGGATCGCCAGCCAGCCCGACACCTGCCAGCGGGTCTACTTCGCCAATCACACCAGCCACCTCGACGCCCTCCTGATCTGGTCGTCCCTCCCCCAGCCAGTGCGCGAATTGACGCGGCCTGTCGCCGCCAAGGATTACTGGTCGCGCGGGGTGCTCAGGCGCTGGCTCGCCGAAGAAGTGTTTGACGCGCTCCTCATCGACCGCACCGACATCAAGGTCCACCAGAGCCCCGTCGACCTCATGCTCCGCGAGATCGGCAGCACGCGCTCGCTGATCGTCTTCCCGGAGGGGAGCCGGAGCGTCACGGGCGATCTTGGGGAGTTCAAGAGCGGCCTCTACTATCTCGCCAAGAAGCGCCCCGACATCGAACTGCTGCCGGTCCACATCGACAACCTCAACCGGATCCTCCCCCGCGGCGAGTTTCTCCCCGTGCCCCTCCTCTCCTGCATCAGCTTCGGCCCTCCGATGTGGCTGGAGCACGGCGAGGCGAAGGCCAACTTCCTCGCCCGCGCGCGGAAGGCCGTGCAGGCGCTCAAGGAATGAACGCCCGGCCATGAACGACATCCGCACGATCGCCCTCATCGCCGGGGTGCTCCTCCTCCTCACGGTGGCCACTGCCGTCGGGCAGTTCCTCGCTCGCCACCCCGACCGCGGCCTCGATCCGGCAGCCGTGAACGCCTTCAACCTCCGCCTCCGCGGCTGGTGGATCATCTGCACCGTCCTCGCCGCGGCCTTCTGGCTCGGGACGACGACGACGGTGGTCCTCTGTGGGCTGGTGTCGTTCTGGGCCCTGCGCGAGTTCATCACGCTCACCCCAACGCGCAAGGGCGATCATCGCGCGCTGTTTTGGGTGTTCTTCCTGTTCACGCCGCTCCACTACGTCCTCGTCGCCTACGATCGCTACGACCTGTTCAGCGTCTTCCTCCCCCTCTACGGCACGCTCTTCGTGCTCGCCCGGGTGGCGATGGCGGGCGACTACAAGCGCTTCCTCGAGCGGACGGCGAAGATCCAGGCCGGCCTCGTCGTCTGTGTTTATTGCCTCTCCTTCGCCGCGGCGCTCCTCCACGTGAAGATCCGCGGTCAGGAGCCGGGCAGCGGCGCCAACTTCCGCCTCCTCTTCTTCCTCATCCTCCTCGTGCAGTTTGCCGACTGCATGCAGTATGTCTGGAGCCGGATGGCCGGCCGGAGGCCCGTGGCCCCGGAGGTGAGCTCGACACGCACCTGGGAGGGCCTCCTCGGCAGTGCCACGAGCACGGCGCTGCTCGCCGCCGTCCTCTGGTGGGCGGCGCCGCCCTTCGAGCCCTGGCAGGCGGCGCTCGTCGGCTTCGTCGTCGCCGTGATGGGCTTCGCCGGCGGGATGACGATGTCAGCGATCAAGCGTGACCGGGGCGTGAAGGACTACGGCACCCTCGTCGTGGGCCACGGCGGCGTCCTCGACCGGGTCGACTCGATGTGCTTCGCAGCACCGGTCTTCTACCACCTCACGGTGCTCGTCGCCGGGCAATAGCCCGGCGACGCCTCGCGGGCTGTGGTGCGACCGGCCCCCCGGGCCCATGGGGGATTGCCCGGCCCCTAGAGGGCTGAAGTCCCCTGGCTCACCGCCATCGGCCCGCCGGTCAGTCACGATGAGTTGAGTCGCCGGTAATGTCGGTGGGCTGACCGTCTCCTGAGGCTGCTGCCGACGCGTTGTCGCGGCGGAACTTGTCCTTCCACGATGCTCGAAACATCCAGAGCGTGTGAAGCGATAGCAGCAGCACGGTGACTGGCGGCACGATCATCATCCAAAACGAACTCGTCCAAAACCCTCGCACCGTCATCGCCGCGAGAAAAAGGGCGACAGGCACGTAAGGCAACGCCAAGCTGTTGGAACGTCCCTTCCATCGTGGCTCACAAGCATGCGGAACAAGGACATAAACCGCTCCGAGAAAGAGCACGAGCATCGCGGGCACGAGCATGCTTCATCTCCAGTCGATGGGCAGGCCGACATCGGTCGAGGGGATTCGGCCGCCTCCGCGGTCTGCTCCATCCCCTGGCTCGGCCTGCCCCGCCGCCTCTCGAATCGCTGGCTCCAGGAGTGCCCACACGACATCCGCCATTCCGTCATGCCCCTGCTGGGTGAGGTGGAGCGAATCGACGGTGGCGTCGGCGGCTTCGATGACCGAAAGGAAGATTCTCTTGGGGATTAGGGCCACGCCATGGCGCGAGGCAAGATCTCGCTGAACCCTCCCGAAGCCTTCATAGAGAGGCGGAATCGGCAGCTCGAACATGGCCACCTGCCTGCCTGGCTTGCACACCGCTCTCAAGAGCGCCTCGAGCCCCGCTTGGAAATCCTCGACAGAACCTCCCCCGAGGAAATCATTTCCGCCGATCTCCACGATGACAACAGGCGCAGCGATCGATTCCTGCTCGAGTCCCTTTGCTGCGGAACCCGCGGTGGCCCCCGCCTTCGAGAAATCCTCCACCGCCACTCCGTGCCGGTCCCTGAGAATGGCAGGCCACTTCCGGGTCAGATCACTCTCGCCATGCCCCGCCGTGATGGAGTCACCGATCACGGCGATCTGCCGGTCGTGGACAGCTGAGAGCACCGGCATGATCTGGTAACGGGCTTCATGGAGCCCGACTCCGAGGAGAGCGAGGGCACTTATGGCGGTGGCCGTCGCGGCCTTCGCGCCGAATCGATTCGCGCCCCAACCCGCGGCGATCGACAGCAGCATCACGGCAGAGGCCCAGATCGGCAGCGGCGCGGCCGACACCGACAGGCCGATCAGCCCCGTAAGAAGACACCACGTCGCACCACGCCGCAGCCGCGGTGCGGCGCTCGAGCGAAGCCCAACGGCCGCGACCAGCAGGGCCACGGCCACAAAGAAAACCCGACCGCTGGCGATTTGGAACACGAGCCAGTTCATCGCGGCGATTGCCCCCGTCGCCGAACGACTCCGAACAGCGGCGACGAGAGTCGCTGGATCGCTGGCCTGAAAAGCCTATCAGCCCCCGCCGTCTGCCGGAGCGTCTGATTCGGTGTTTCCCTACTCGCTCAAGAGGACGTCGTAACGGGTCACAACCTCTCCCGACTTGGCAAACACGTTCATGAGATGGATTTCCCCATTCACCCACTCGGCGTACCCATTGCCGCCATACCCCGTGACGGCACCCTCAATGGCGATTTCAGACGTGACGGCCATGTCTCCGGCCTTCAGTCGAACGATTAGGCGTTCGCGATCGCGATCTCCGCCGGCCGGCCCCTCCCCGGCACCAAAGACCTGGATTGATACGATCGCCGAGTCCGGCGCGGTCTGCCATTCCCTCAATCCGCCAGCTTGTTCGGGCGCCCCTCGTGCAACCTTTTCGTAGGCGTAGCCCTCGTTCGCGCCCAAATCGGCCGTCCGCACGGCGGCTCTGAGACCAGACTTCGGACCAGCCCCATCCAGCCGGACGGAAAACACCCACGCCCGATCGGTCGGCCAGAGCATCTCTTCCGCCGGGCCAGCCGGGAAGATCTTGCGAGCAACGTTCGCTGTCGCCGTCCCCCCCGAACTCCCTGGTCGAAGGCTCATCGTCGTGATGACGGCCGTCGCGGCCGACACGAGCACGACCGCCACCCCAGCGAGTATCCCTCGGCTCATTGACCCCATCGGTGCGCTCTCCGCGTGACGACCGTTCCGGCTTCGCAGCGGCAGTGGCCGCTGGAACACTCCCCCCCGAATAGCCTACCCGCCTAGTCGGTGAACGACCACCGTGCTTCGTCGAAGTGATACGAGCGTTTGCCGTGGGGCGGCACGTCGATCCACCACAGCAGGGCGCCCCTCTCGCTTCCGCCCGCCGCATACGAAAACTCGTTGAACACGATGGCGACTTTCGGCCGCGGCACGAAGGGCAATTGCTTCGGCACGAGTTCCTGTAACTCGCTCGGATATCGACCGTGCTCGTCATGAAAAGCACGGATCGCGGCGACGATA
>CANGGC010000096.1 GCA_947453125.1 Planctomycetaceae bacterium
CCGAGCATCACCGCCTCCGCCTCGATGCCGCCGACACCCCAGCCGACGACGCCGAGGCCGTTGATCATCGTCGTGTGGCTGTCGGTGCCGACGAGCGTGTCGGGAACGGCGACGGGAAGCTTCTTGCCGCCGTGTGCGGCCGGATCGTCACGGAGGAACACACAGCCGGCGAGGTATTCGAGGTTCACCTGATGAACGATCCCGATCGCCGGCGGGACGACGCGGAAGTTCTGGAAAGCCTGCTGCCCCCAGCGGAGGAAGGCGTAGCGCTCGGCATTGCGCTCGAACTCGATGGCGATGTTCTCTTCGAGCGCCTTGTGGGTGCCGAAGTGGTCGACCTGGACGGAGTGGTCGATAACGAGATCGACCGGCACCAGTGGGTTGATCTTCCGCGGATCTCCCCCCAGCCGGCGCATCGCCGCGCGCATCGCAGCGAGATCGACGACGCACGGCACGCCGGTGAAGTCCTGGAGGACGACGCGCGCCGGCTTGAAGGGAATCTCAGACTCCGCCGGCTTGGCAGCGTTCCACGTTGCCAGCGCGCGGACGTCGGCTTCGGTCACCTCGTAGTCGTCGCAGGTCCGCAGCAGCGCCTCGAGGACCATCCGGATCGAATAGGGGAGCCGGGAGGTGTTGGTCACCCCCGCGTCGTCGAGCGCCCGCAGCCGGTAGAGCGTGGCCGGCCCAGAGCCGGTCTCGAACGTGCCACGGGCGGAGAACGGATCGACGGGACGGGCGGCCATTGGCGGGGCTCCGGTGCGGTGCGGCGATGAATGGGGCAGGATGTGCCCAATGTATCGGCCACGCCACCCTCCGGCGAAGAGGCCAGCTTCATCTGTCTGCACCGGGAGGATTGTGAGAATCGTGCAAGAAATCAGCCCCGAAGGGGAAAACAGCCCCTTTCGGCGTGAAAAAAACGTTCGACACCGGAACGCTGGTCGGCTATAGTTCGGAAGTCGCGAGCGCCGTCCGGCAGCCCGACACACAATCCAAGTGCTTCTCTTCAGCGGCTGTTCCCCCCCAAAGACCCACACCTCGATAGCCGCTCTTGGGCCCGTGGTTTCCCCAACCACGGGCCCTTTTCTTTTTTTAAAGCCCTTTTTTTGGCGGGCTGGCCCTCAGAGGCCTTCCTTCTGTTCGCACTGGCCCGCGTCATGCCCGACGAAGCCCCGCCGCCGGTCGAGCCCGACGAACCCGACTTCACCGTCGAGGGGGGCTACGTTGTCTTCACCGCGGCGTTTCACCGCCGCCGCGGCGAATGCTGCGGCAGCGGTTGCCGGCACTGCCCCTTTTTCCCCCGCCACCACCAGGGGGCGTCCAGGCTCACCGCCGCCGGGCCGCCGCCACCGGGGCGTTGAGCCGCAGGGCCTCACGGTTCCCCGACGGGTGGGCTACAGTGTGGCCTCACCCAACTGTCGTTTTTTCCCGGGGGCCTCCATGACCACACTCTCGTTCCGCGTTGCGGCCATCGGCGCCGCGATTCTCTGCCTTGCTCCGCTGGTGGCGCTGGCCCAGACCGTGGCCGACGCGAAGGAGGAGGCTACAAAGAAGGACCATCTGGCGATCGAGGGGACCTGGCGGGCGATCTCGCTCGAGGTCAACGGCAACGCCGTGGGGGCCGACGACGTCAAGAAGATCACGACCGAGAACGGCCGCGACGGCGAATGGACGCTGCTGGTCGACGGAAAAGATGTTGCCGAGGGAACGAGCACGATCGATCCCACCTTTACCCCCAAGACGGTCGACTTCAAGACCACGAAGGGGAACAATGCGGGCCAGACTGCGTTCGGCATCTACGAGATGAGCGGCAAGATCAGAAAACTCTGCATCGCCGAGCAGGGGCGTCCCCGCCCCGCCGACTTCTCCGCCACGGCGGGGAGCGGACGGATGCTCGTCGTCTTCGAACGGGTCAACGTGACGAAATAGGACGCTTCCGGAGGACGGAAACTTGTTTCCAACCAACCGCTCCCTCCATCGCCACGGCGTGTCGCTCGTCGAGTTGCTCGTCTGCCTGGCGATCATCGGGCTGATGATCTCGATGCTCATGCCGGCGATCCATGCGGTGCGGATGTCGTCGCAGCGAACGGTTTGCGTCAACCACAAATCACAGATCAACCTGGCCCTGCAGATGTACGCTGACGCCAACAAGGCGCTCCCCCCTGCCCCGCGTCCCGGGTATCCGAGCGGTTGGACGTGGGAGATCCTTCCGTTCATGGAAGAAGGGGCGATGCAGACGGCATTGGTGGCCGGCCAACCGATCGGCGCGGCCGGCAATGCCTCCGCGGCCAGGTCGCGCCCGCCGCTTTACCGCTGTGCATTCGCGTCATCGTGGCGTTCGTCGGACGTCGCCGGTATCCTCCCGTCCGATTTCCTCGCCGTCGTCTCGGAGAGCAAGCCGGGCTCACGGAAGCGCAACGACATCTCGTTCTCGATCGTTCACTCCCCGGAGACGAATACCCTCCCCTGGCCGGTGGCAGCGGAGATCTCCTGGGAAGAGTATGGCCGGCTCCGCAGCCAGGATGCGTGGAAGGTATGGCATCCGGCGGCGTCCGGCACTGGCTTGAGCGGCCTCATCGACGGCGACGGCGCCGATTGACCGCCCCCCCTCGGCGCACGCAAATCCTGAATGACCCATGACTCCAACCGAAGCCCCCGCACAGGCAGCTCCCCACCGGCACCGTCGCGTGCCCCCACCGGCGCCCCTTGGCGACCTGGGAGGGATGAATGTCGCCGGGTTCTGCGCCGACATCGAACGGCTCAAGGCCGACACCTACCGACAGATCGGCCCAGCCGATTTCGCCCACCTGCGGCGGATTGAAACGTACGGCAAGCTCGCCACCTTGCTTGGGTATTCCACCGCCTGGGTCTTCCCCAATCCCCTCACGGCCTTTGCCCTGAGCCTGGGGCAAATGACCCGCTGGCTGCTCGCGCATCACATCACCCACCGCGGCTACGACCGAGTGCCGGGGATCCCCCCCCGCTACACGAGCCGGGTGTTCGCCCGCGGCTGGCGGCGGTTTTTCGACTGGTTCGACTGGCTTCTCCCCGCAGCCTGGGATCATGAACACAACTTCCTCCACCACTATCACACCGGCGAGGATGCCGACCCGGACGTGGCCGAACGGCACATGGAATCGCTCCGCGCCATTCCCCTGCCGAGGTGGATGAAACTCTTCCTGATCGGGGTCTTGGCGTGCAGTTGGAAGATCGTCTACTACGCCCCCAACTCGCTGTGCGTGCTCGACCCCGACAGCCGGAAGCGGCTGCAGCACGAAAACATCACCTATCTTACGGTTTGGAATCTCGTCGACTTCCGCCGTCGGTCGGTGCGGCAGTTGTGGCTGAGTTGTTATCTGCCGTATGGAATCGTCCACTTCGGACTGGTGCCGCTGGCATTCCTCCCCCTCGGGACGACCGCGGCCTGGTACGTGCTTTTCAACAAGCTTCTCGCCGAGGCGTTCACCAACGTCCATTCCTTCCTCGTGATCGCCCCCAATCACACCGCCGACGATCTCTACCGATTCTCCTTCCACTACGACCGCAAGGAGGAGTTTTACGTGACCCAAGTGATGGGCTCGGCCAACTACCACTGCGGCGGGGAATTCACTGACTACATGAGCTGCTGGCTCAACTACCAGATCGAGCACCACCTCTTCCCCGATCTGCCGATGCGGCAATACTCCCGCATCCAGCCCGAGGTGAAGGCGCTGTGCGAGAAGCATGGCATCCCCTACCGGCAGGAGAGCGTCTTCCGCCGCTTCGGGCGGCTCCTCGACGTGGCCGTCGGCAAGACGAGCATGCGGCAACTCGAGGCCTTCCCACGGCCGACGATGGCCGGCCCCAGCGACTGACGTTCACCGGCCCGCGGCCTCGACCTCATCGGCTGAGGCGGCGATTCCGTCGGCGCCGGCAAACCGGTCGGCCACGCCGCGGCAGCGGTCGGCCACGCTCTGATCCGCGAGGAGCTTCCCGAGGAGGCCCGCAAGCGCCGGGCCGCGGAAGGCTTTCCGGGCGAGCGCCAAGCCGACGCCGAGCCGCTCGATCCGCGCGGCGTTGTCGAATTGGTCGAATCCCATCGGCATCACGATCTGCGGCACGCCGCCGGCGAGCCCCTGCGAGAGGGTGCCTATGCCGCCGTGGTGAACGAGCGCTGCCGACCGGGGCACGAGCCAGCGGAAGGGGACGAACGCGGCATGCCGCACGCCATCGGGGAGCGCCCTCGGGATCTGGTCGGGAAATCTCGTGAGAAGGAGGCCGCGGCGCCCGAGCCTTTGGCAGGCGTCGGCGGCGGCAGCAAAGAACTCGTGGCCATGGAGATGGGCGCTGCCGGGGGTGAAGAGGATTGGGGGCGAGCCCTCTTCCAACCAAGCTTTCATCTGGTCGTCGGCATCGCTCACCCCCTCCTCGCTGTAGAGGGGGAAGCCGGTGAGCCGCACCTGCCGCGGCCACTCTGGCTTCTGTGCGGCAAACCATGCCGGGAAAAGCCCGAGGGTCCGCAGAGGCGAATGGATCCAATCACGCAGGAGCCCGCGGGCCGGTGGCAGGCCGACGGAGGCGCGGAAGGGATTGAGCCAGCGGCCGATGAGGGGATCGATGAGGAGCCGGTCGGCGAGGGCCCACTGGAGCTTGCGAAACCAATGCGGGCCGCGGTGGACGAAGATCCCGGGCACTCGCGGTGCATCGTCGAGGCTGCGAAACAACACCGGCGAGAGGTGCGCGGTGACCAGCGGCACGCCGAGTCGCTCCTGGGCGACGCGGGCCCCGAAGGCCAGGCTCGAGGCGACCACGACCGTGGCCTCGCCGGCGGCGGCGTCGGCAGCGAGCGCCCGCTCGATCACGCGGAAGACCGGCTCGAGGAGGGGGCGGACAAAGAGCTCGAGGATCACAGGAGTGCCGCGGAGCGGGTCCCAGATCCGTTCGTCCTCGATTGACGCGACGAAGTCGAGCTCGGGAAGTGGGTCGACAAACTCGAGGCCGGCCTTCTCGGCCACCTCGCGAAACCACCCGGCAGCGACGAGCGTGACGCGCATCCCGCGACGGCGCAGTTCCCGGCCGATGCCGATGAAGGGGTGGACATCGCCTGAGCTTCCCAGGGCAACGAGGATCGCGTGCGTTTTTTTGGGGGGAAGCGTCATGGGCGGGGTTGGAAGTGGGTGGACACGTCAAAGAGAGCAGGCTTTTCGAAGGAGCAGGCGTCGCCCCATCATGCCCGGTGCCAGGGAATCCGTCGCCGGGGAACCGGCCACGCCAGATTCCTTGCCACGCTTGAGCGCGAAGCATGGTCGATCGACGCGGGCTTTTCAGAACTGGGAAGCGGGGGGGACCGGGCAACGAGGTTCCCGCGGCCAATTGTCCGGGACAAAAACAGTGCCTGTCTGCGGGACGCTTGGGTGTGGCCGGCGGCGGGGGCTTGCCCGCCGCGCCTAGAATCGTGGCGGGAAAGAACGCCGTTGGGGCCGCTCGCGTCAGCGGCTTCCGGCGGCCGCTTCCGCCACGGAGGGCCTGTCATGAAAACCGTTCCCTGGAACACCGCCATTCAGGCGCTCGTGCTCATCCGCCTGGGCCAGGAGCTCGGCACGCAGAGCCAGTTTGCTCGTGCCGTCCACGACCTCGTCAGCGCCGTCCTCGCCTTCGGGACGTGAGGGGGCCGGGCGAAAGCCCCTCCGCCGCCGCCCAATTGGGGCGTCGGGAGCGGACGAGAAGCGGCGGCGTCACCCGTTGCTGCAGACCCGATTTCCCTTGCAAATCCGGAGCGGCGCTCCGAAAAAGCAAGGATGATCCCCCCCGCGGGAGGAGGGCCTGTGGCCCCTACCCCACCGTGCCGCGGTCGAGGAGGCTCGCGATCAGGGCCGAGCGGGTGTCGATCGGGACGAGCCTGCGCTTCGCCTGCGGCGCCTCGAGAAGGGCCTGGAGCTTCGGCAGCCGGCGGCCGCCGGACTGGGCGTCGTAGCTGTTGAAGGCGATTTTAAAGCGGCGGCTGGGATCGACCCGCTCCCCATCGCGCTCGAGCCCTGCCGGCCGACCGGCCGAGTCCTTCAACACCGTGAACGGCCAGAGCGTCCGGTCGCTCCGCGGATCCCTGCCATCCTCTGCCACCACCTCGACGAGCTCCGCCCCGGAGAGCTCCGCAACGACGAGAAGATTTTCGTAAGGAATCAGCTTCCAGCAATCGGCCACCGTGAGCGGGCCGGCCGGCAAATCGCCACTCAAGAACGTGCCGTGGAAGACGCCATCGACCGGCGTCCCATGATTTTCAAGCGCCGCGGCGAACGACTCGCAGAAAAGTACCCCCAGCCGGCTTCCCCGTCCCTTCCCCTTGATCGGCGCCGTCACCGTCGCCACAGGGCGGGCCAGTTGCTCGTCGGCCGCCGCGAGATCGGGGCGGGTTAGCTCCATCACCTCCGGGTCGAGGGCGTAGCGGTCGTCCATGAGGAGCGTGAACACGCGCCGGTCGACGAGCTTGCGGGCGTCGAGATCAAACGTCAGATCGACGCGGCCACAATGGACCCCGTAATAGCTCGCCTGCGTGCAGAGGACGTCGTCGACGAACCACGCCGGCCTGTTCTGATGCGAATGCCCGGCGAGATAGACGTCGACCCCTTTGACCCCAGTGAGGATGCTCCGGACCGGATTGGCGTAGTCGTCCTCGTAGCGCCAGCCCATGTGCCCAAGGACGACGACCGCCTCGGCCCCGGCATCGCGGCACTCGGCCACCGCCCGCGTGAGCGCCGGGCCGGGGTCGGTGGCGGCAGTGCCGCCGAGCGTTTCGGAATCGAGCCACGAGGCAAGGCCCGGTGTAATCAGGCCGACCAGGCCGATCTTGAAGCCACCGACTTCCCGGATCGTCCATGGCACGACCTTTTCCCACACGCCGTCGAAGGCCCCGGCGGCCTTCCCGCCACGCTCGAGATTCGCCGTGAGGACGGCGGCCTTGGAGAGGGCAAGATTCGCCTCGAGCTTCTCCGGGCCCCAGTCGAAGTCGTGATTGCCGAGCGTCCAGGCGTCGTAGCCGAGGGCGTTGAACAGCTCGAACATCAGCTGCCCACCACGGGCCATGCTTGCGAGAGTTCCCTGAACGACGTCGCCGACGTCGACGGTGAGCGAATGGGGGGACTCACGGCGCCACTGGCGGATGCAGGTGGCTGCGCGCGCGAAGCCGCCGACATCATCGAGCCCCTCGTAGCTGCTCGTGGGGAGGATCCGGCCGTGGAGATCGGTGGTGTGGAAGATCGACACCGTCCGCGCCCGGCCGAGATCGGCGGCGCCGGCCACGCCCCCGACGGCCCCGGCCAAGACCACGGCGCTGTCGGCCAGAAAGCCCCGCCGCGGGATCCGCTGCCGGTCGAGTCGCGTGCGGGGATGGAACGAGTGCATCGGGAAACCTCTCCGGAGAACGACCGGGCCGAGCGGAACGACCCCAGAAGTCTACGGGAGCCCCGTCACCGCGATCCATGCCCCGAGAGACTCACCGAACGCTCACAGCCCGTTCTCGCGGAGGTGATCGCCGAGGATTCGCTCCATCTCGAAGACCGTGATCGGGTGGTGGTGAAGCTCGGTGTGCACCGACGGAACGTAGACCTCGCTGACCACCCCCGGCAGCCG